>JBDKUO010000044.1 GCA_039679645.1 Armatimonadota bacterium | reverse complement strand
CTGCTGGCATGATTGTGGCTCGCCTCCTTTATTTTCTCACAAAAATGAATTCGGCGTTGACCGTCCATTTTCATGCCAGCAGCCTCATCTTTTACCTATTAAAATTCCGTAGATTTGACACGCACCCATATCTGAACCACCGCTTGACCCTCTTACCTGTCGCCTCTATAATAAAAACAATGAAGCCTTTGCTGACCGCGGTCGACGCAGCCTTATTTGACCTTGATGGGACGCTGGTGGAGACCAACATCGACTTCCCCCTGATGAAGCGCAAAATGATAGAATTGGCCTCCGAGTGTGGAGTAGACACTTCGGGGCTGATGCTCCTCGACATCCTCGGCGTGGTAGACAGCGCCTGCGCAGTCCTTGATAATCAGTGCGAAGCATTTCGTGCTCGCGCAATGGACATTCTTGAGGAAATCGAACTCGATCATGCTGAAAGAGCGAAGGAAATACCTTTTGCGCGTGAAATGGTCGGTTCGCTCAAAGAACATGGCATAAAGGTAGGCATTGTCACCCGCAACTGTCGAAAAGCCAGTGAAGGCTCGCTCGGTATAGTCGGGATCGAACCTGATATTCTGATCTGCCGCGAAGACACCACACATCATAAACCCCATCCTGATCCGGTCAATACTGCTCTTGACGCTCTCAAAGCGAGAGCGGATGCAAGCGTTATGGTGGGCGATCACACGATGGATGTGGCGTGCGGCAAGGCTGCGGGAGTCAAAACTATAGGCTTTCTGCGAGAAGACCGCCCGCCTGACTTTTTCTCAAAAGCGGCGCCGGACTATGTGGCTGATAATCTGATGGAGGTGCTGGGTGCAATTATCGATTATAATCGTTAACTGGAACACCACTGGCCTCCTGATGGCACTATTGAAGTCGATTGAGAGGCATGCGCCGTCGTGCGAGTATGAGTTCATTGTGGTAGATAATGCCTCAGATGATTTTGATGAACACGCTTTCAAGTCTGAGTTTCCGCACGTCCATCTTATTGCCAACTCGAAAAACTACGGCTACGCCCGTGGGAATAATCAGGCTCTGGCTTTGGCTAAAGGAGACTTCGTTCTACTCTTGAATCCGGATACTGAGGTAACCGAGGGCTCAATAGACGCTCTGCTGGATTTCATGGTTTCTCACCCTGATGCAGCGGCTGCAGGAGGGAAATTGGTCAGGCCTGATGGGACAATAGACCGTTCTGTGCGGTCATTCCCCTACCCCGGCGCAATAGCATGGGAGTTTCTGGGTCTTTCAAAACTATTCCCACACAGCAGGGCATTCGGTGCGTATAGAATGACGTATTTTAAGTATGACAAGGCCGCCGAGGTCGACCAGCCGATGGGGTCCTGTCTGATACTGAGCAGGAGTGCGCTGGATGATATCGGCATCTTTGACGAGCAGTTTCCTATTTTCTTTAATGAAGTGGACTGGCTGTATCGCGCTCATTTGTGGGGATATAAAATATACTTCACGCCCGATGCTACAGTGATCCACCACGGCGCGGCGGGCACTAAGCAGGCCGGCAGGCGCAAGATGACGAGAGAGTCGCATAAGTCGCTTCTGAGGTTTTATAACAAGCACTTCAAGGGCAAAATATCTGCGCCTATGTACTGGCTGACGAGCATATGCATCAGAATAAGTATGGCGCTGAGAGGCTAACTTGATCGACGTTACAGTAAGCATAGTGAACTGGAATACGAAAGACGAACTGCGTGATTGTCTGAACTCGATGCTCTCCCAGGATGGGGCGGTAAGCTTTGAGGTGATCGTGGCTGATAACGCGTCCTCGGACGGCTCGGCTGATATGATCACATCAGAATTTGACGGGCAGGTAACGCTTATCCGAAACAGCGTGAACCTCGGTTTCGGCGCGGCTCACAACCTGTCGATCAGGCGCTCACGGGGCAGGTATGTGCTGCTGCTCAACCCGGACTGCCGTATGCTCGAACCGGACGTCCTGGCAAAGATGGTCGGCTATATGGACGATAACCCCGATATAGGAATGCTTGGGCCGAAGATATTAAACCCCAATGGGAGTCTGCAATTTTCAGCACGGCATTTCCCGACTATGTTCGCAGCTATCTTTCGCCACACTATCTTCGGCAAGCTCTCGCCAAAAAACAGGTTCGTGCGCGACTATCTGATGATCGATTTCGCTCACGATCAGATCGCGGATGTGGACTGGCTCTCGGGCTCGGCTCTGATGGCAAGAAGAGAGACTTTCGAGCAGACAGGGCTGCTTGACGAGAGGTTCTTTATGTACCTCGAAGATGTGGACTGGTGCAAGCGAGCGCACATGGCAGGCTGGCGCGTGGTGTATTACCCGATGGTATCGGTGTCGCACAGGATCGGAGCGGCTAGCGACCAGAACCCCGTGCCTATGATCAAACAGCATCACAAAAGCATGCTGCGATACTACCTCAAATACAACTCGCACAGCCTGAAAATCCTTCTTACGCCGCTTGCAATAATCGCGCTCTGGTTGAGGCAGAGGTCATTGATTAAGCGGACAAAACCACACAACTGATTTAGTATTTGGGATTTTGGATTTTATATTTGATGATGGTTTGCGACGTTCGTTTCGTACGCGACCGGATATCGCATCCGAACACAGACTTCCTGAACCTACACCTCCGAGATAGAGCGCATGCCCGGCATACTAAAAAGTGGAGTCCACTCAATTGAATAGACTCCACATTTCATTATGCGCCGGAGGCGATAAGCACATTACATGTTGCTCAAGTAGAATTTAGTAGAAACTGATGTTAGTAAGATTTGCTATATGCCCAATCCCAAGTGCCGCCGGTCCAATTGCCGGACAGATCTGTCAGTGTTCGGGAAGCTGAGCAATTGGCGATGTAATGGAGATATTGCACCGTATTATTCGTTATATGCAGCATACTTACTCCGCCATTATATGTTGCTGAGCCGGGATCGTATATATCACAACCGAAACAACTATAATGTTGAGTGTAATGAGTATGGCTGTGAAGTATGGCTATAACACGATAGCCTTCGATTACACTGTGAAGAGCCTGACGCTGAGCGTCCGACCACCAACATAATTCCAGGTCGTGCCCGGCATAACGTTCATCGCCTGTACGCAAGCGCTGGTCCCATTGGCAGGATTGTATGCTGTGTAATGCGTATCCGAAAACTGAAGAACCCATAAATCAGTTGCCCAAACTCCGACAGCTAAAACCCCACATAGAATTACGCAAAACAAAGCTACTCTAATGTATTTTTGCATTGCGATTTCCCTTCCCTCCTCTAAATACAGAACATCTTGTTTCATTCGTAATGAACTCGGCAGACATCCTGTTCTGCCACAGCCGCGAGAGTTCATTCACTATTCTCCGAGATAGCTAGACGGTCGCCTCAGTCCGTCTGCTGCCCAGAGATTCTTTTAGATTTACGCGGCTACACTCTGCGCCTTCTAAACGCGAGCAGTGTGCCTAACCCACCAGCCAAGACGATAATTGACGAAGGCTCCGGCACACACCAGGTGTCAATTATAATCCTGTCGATAATTGTGTTGGCAGTCTTGCCGAGCGATATTTGTTCCCAATACGGATTCGGCTCTATCACCCAATCCGAGAGGGAATAGACAGGATCACTTGTCTCGCTGACAAGATCAAAGGGGCGGACAGTCTCGTTTCCGGGAAGGCCGTAGATGCCGTTGACGACATCGAATGTCGGCTTTACACCGCCGAGTTCCCACCAGACCTGAATCCGCATCAGTTTTTGTGGATTATTGGTCAGGTAGAAGTTAGGTATGCTTATCGATACATAGTTACTGCCGACAACCACGGATGGTGTTACATATGGTTCTAAACCATTGCCTACGGCATTGAATGTAAGGCCCTGCGGAGTCCAGTCAGCAAGGGCTGTGTTATTCTGTCCGCGCCACCACGGCGCATTTTCAGCAATGGCTGCGCTTGCCGTCACCAACAGTGCAACGCACACCAGCGCAAGTATCAATTGGATTCTTTTCATCTCTCTCTCCTCCTTTCTTAAGTAGTGTTGTATGCCGACTGCATGGTCTTCTTTCATGCAAGCCTGGCAATGACTTGCATATTTCGAGACCTTGGATTCATATTATCCCTGCAATGCGGGCTTGCCAAAGGCAAATAATGGTCTAGACTTTCCATCCTTATCTTCAAGGTCTAGATCGTCGCAATAGACCCAGCATTATCAAGCTGCTTATCAGGAATCCGGTTGTAGAAGGTTCAGGCACATCATAAATATTGACCTGCCAATTATCTACGTCCAGGCTCAAAGATACGCTGGAACAGGATGACACCGGACCACAACCACCAGAGATTATGCCACCCATCTCGATCTGGCTGCCATTTTTAGAAAAGTCCGGATGAGATCCCCATCCAAAGTCCTTGGCTGATAATCCATCGAGACTGATAGCATGCAAACTGCCGTCATTGCTATAAAGGTGCTCCCCGTTGTACTCGAAAAAGCTGCCATTTTGGCGAACCACCGGACGCCAGTCGAAAAACCCACCACCGGTGCCACTGACAGACCCTTCCGCATCATATGTCCAACTCATGGATACTATTGCGCCTTGATTACTGGGTGTGTAGACAGCATCATGTTGCAAGAAACCCACAAGCAGTTGCACTACTCCAGGATCATACCGATACATCCCTGTACCAGGATCGTAAACCCATACGTTATCCACATTCATATAACCATTGAAGTGACCTTGCCCACTGAACGAGGCGTCCATCTGGACATATCCGTAAGACATTGAGTTTGATGAGTAGGAAGAAATTGTGTAATTGCTCCAATTAGTAGGCACGAATGTATCGTCAGCATAGGTCTCAGCTATTGCCGATGTTGAAGTCAACAGCACAAGTGCTGCCATAAATACAAATGACGCTTTCATTTTTCTCCCCCAGTGCTGAGTGGCTATTATTATGGAGTGTATTGCGCCTTTTTTTGTATACGGACACAATTCAAGACGCTTATTATTTAAGGCAGAGTATCATATAATTACGGTTTTGTCAATTATACTTTTATCGTTACCTGTATTCAGCAATATGCGACTGGCGTTATTACCACGACATCCAAACATTATGTAACACTCCATTCATCTATAACACTATCTCAACGCATACATAATTGGCTGTAGCAAAGAACAAAACTGCGTTGAAATGATTCACTGCTGTAAATCTGAAATTGCAGGGTTCTGTTTCGGACGCGATCTGATATCGCGTCCGAACACCAACACCATGCTTTCCACTTTCGACTCTCATCTCTTCACCCTCCACTTTCAACCCTCCACATCTGCTATAATATAGCCGGCATGGAAACTACAATTATCGACACACTAAACGAGCAGCAGAGGGCTGCTGTGGAACATATCGACGGGCCGGTGCTGGTGTTTGCGGGCGCGGGGAGTGGAAAGACCCGCGTGCTGACGTATCGCATTGCGAATCTAATTAAAAAGCACGGTGTGCGGCCATGGAATATCCTCGCGGTGACTTTTACCAACAAAGCCGCCAATGAAATGAAAGAACGCATCGAACATCTGCTGGGCGAAGGCGCTACCCGCATGTGGGCAGGCACTTTTCACGGCATCTGCGCACGGATATTGCGCGAGAAGGGCGAGGAGATCGGCCTGGACAGAAACTTCACAATCTTTGATGACGGCGACCAGACTGCGCTCATCAGGGAGTCGTTGGATAACCTCAACCTCGATCAGAAACGATATCACCCACGGGAAATCCTGAACCTGATATCACGGGCCAAGGAACAACTTGTGCTGCCTGAGGAGTTCGGAAAGAGGTTTGTCGGACATCTGGAGGGCGTTGCGGAGAAGGTATACAAGGTCTATCAACAAAAACTCGCGCAAAACCATGCGCTCGACTTTGATGACCTGATTATGTATACGGTCATTCTCCTGCGCAATAAACCCGCCGTGCTGGAGCACTATCAGAACCGCTTCAAATATATCATGGTCGATGAGTATCAGGATATCAACTACTCGCAGTATCAGCTTGTGCGCAACCTCGCGGCAAAGCACCATAACATATTCTGCGTGGGTGATGACGACCAGTCGATCTATCGATGGCGGGGGGCGGATGTCGGGATCATACTCCAGTTCGAGTCGGACTACCCGGAAGCCACCGTATACAAACTGGAACAAAACTACCGTTCCACCAAGAAAATTCTGGAAGCGGCACACCATGTAGTCATGCGCAACAAGGGACGCGCCAACAAAAAGCTCTGGACCGAAAACGACGAAGGCAAGGATATCGAGATAATCGAATCGGCAAACGATGTAGATGAGGCCAACAATATCGCCCGCGAGATTGAGGATATGGTCTCGTTCGGAGGCGGACGCGAATACTCGGATATCGCTATACTCTACCGGATGAACGCTCAGTCGCGTATATTTGAAGAGGCAATGATCAACAGGCGAATACCGTATCGTCTGGTGGGGGCTGTGCGGTTCTATGAGCGCAAGGAGATCAAAGATATTCTCGCCTACCTGCGCTTGGCATTGAACCCATACGAGACGGTGAGCCTGCGGCGAGTGATAAATGTCCCGACTCGCGGGATAGGCCAGACCTCGATCTCACGGTTGGAAATGTTTGCGATAAACGAGCAGATAACACTCTACGAAGCCATAAGACGCGCCGAAGAGGCCACTGATATCACCAAGAAAGCTCGCGTAGCTATAGCCAAGTTCGGCGAGATGGTTCATCACCTGCATGAGATGGTAGATACCGTGCCGGTGCGGCGGCTCACGGAGGAGATACTGCTGCTGTCGGGCTATATCGAAGCTCTTAAGGCCGAGCATAGCATGGAGAATCAGTCGCGCATCGAGAACGTCGAGGAACTTTTGTCCGTTACCGAGCAGTTCGAGATCAATAATGAAGACTCCAGCCTGCGGACGTTTTTGGAGAATGTCGCCCTCATTTCAGATATCGACACCTATGACGAATCCGGCAAGGCGATCACGATGATGACTCTGCACGCGGCGAAGGGGTTGGAGTTCCCGGTGGTGTTTATGGCCGGAATGGAAGAAGGAATTTTTCCGCACAGACGATCCGCTGATGACCGCGAGGAGCTTGAAGAGGAGCGGCGGCTCTGTTACGTGGGTATGACGCGCGCTCGTGAAGAACTCAAGTTCAGCTTTGCTCATCAGAGAATGATTATGGGTCAGATTCAGCGCTCGGACATTTCGCGGTTTATATCCGAAATACCGGAAGAACTTTTTGCCGAATCGCCATCGAGCAAGCGCAAATCCACCAACACAAGCTGGAGATCGGAGTTCAAGCCGACTCGTTCCAGCGGACCGGCTACCTATAAACCTGCGACAAAAGTTGAGCACGATCAGTTTGGCACAGGAATCGTACTCAACTCCACAGGAAGTGGAGACAGCGAGGTAGTCACGGTCGCGTTCGAGGGTCAGGGAATAAAAAAGCTCGTGGTATCAATTGCTAACTTGCGCAGGGTTTGATAACGGCTTGACCACGGGGAAAATATCCATGGAATGGCACAAAACAGCGCGCAAAGAAGGTTGATATCATGGAGTGGTATGAGAGAGGTTCCGACAGCCTCGGCGGATACACCGAGAGGGACTTCAAAGTCTGCGACCTCTGTGGCGCGCTCAACCCGGTGAAAAACCAAGAGTGCTTCGTCTGTGGTTGGACCGGACGATTCCATACGG
Source organism: Armatimonadota bacterium (assembly GCA_039679645.1). Taxonomy (NCBI): domain Bacteria; kingdom Bacillati; phylum Armatimonadota; species Armatimonadota bacterium. Next base: position 25,473 of record JBDKUO010000044.1, on the reverse strand, counting down.
ATAATGAATCGGTCAGAGACGCCATGCAGTCATTGCAGACGGAATACGGCAGCATAGACAGCTCGCTCTTTGAAGAAGAGGTTCTACCGAGCACACTGCCTAAATCCGGTGGACTGCATAGTTTCTGGGATAACATAAAAAGGCTGTTTTCGAGCCGGGAATAAGTGCGCCGCGGCCGCGGCTGAGAAGCAATAACGACAATATCCCTCCAGGTAAGATACCCGGAGGGATATTGTATTTTATATTGCAGATTTGATATTTAGTATTTACGCGTAATGCGGATTAGATTGAGCGTAAATAGCGCCATTCTCCAGTCGGCGTAGGCCGACTTCGTGTTTTTGTAACCGTGACTTCAGTCGCCGGGCGGTTAAAACCGCGGCTATAACCACACAAAGGGGGACCAGAACCGCAATTTGTAATCCGCATTAGGCGTGAGTATTTGTTGTGTTGGTTGCAGCTAAAGCGCAACTTTGACAACGGCTTTTTTGACCTTGCCCTCGCCCACCTGAGGAGCGTGCGCATCATCCGGGAAGAAGATAACAAACACACCCGATGAAACGGCAAACCATGTATCCGGCGAGTCTGAGAAGAGAGCATAGTCGCCGCTCTCGTTATACGGCTCGACTACTGATTTGCACGTCTTTACATCGCGCCAGCCCATAGTCTCATTGCCGTCGATCTCATACTGTATGTCGATATACTTCTTGTGAGCCTCAAGTTTGGCGGATGAGCTGTCATGGCACTCGGCTTTCATCACGTTCACATAGAGCTTATCGCCGTCTATCTCGTATCTTCCCGACTCGGTTTTCTCAGAGAGATTACCTAAAAACTCGAATGCCTTGCCGAAAGCGGGATGCAGACTCTCATATCGTTTTGCATTTTCCAGTCTATCCAGTATCATAAATCATGTTCCTTTCATACTTGCCTGAATATGCTTATCTTCAGGACAGGCAAACTCCTGCAGGAAATCAGCATAGTCAAGATGAATTTATGACATATAAAACCTGGGCGGAGGCAAAGATGTTCGAGAACCCATTTTCACACGCTAGATATCTGGTAAGAAAGCAGTTCCTCAAACTCTTCGGCGGCGCGTTTCGAATTTATGACCCATACGGCAACCTGGCATTCTTTGCCGACATGAAGGCTTTCAGGCTCAGAGAAGACATAAGGCTCTACTCAAACGAGGCAAAAACCGAAGAAGTGCTCACGATTACCGCGAGGAACATCCTGGATATATCAGCTACTTATGATGTATTCGATCCGAGGACGCAGGAGAAGGTTGGCGCGCTCAGGCGCAAAGGAATCAAGTCAATCATCAAGGACGAGTGGATCATACTCGACTCACTCGACCAGGAAGTCGGCTATATAAGAGAAGACAGCCTGATGATGGCTCTGCTGCGCAGATTCCTCACTAACCTGATCCCGCAGAGGTTTGACGGCACCATACACAGCATGCCGGTGTTTAGGTTCAGTCAGCACTTCGACCCATTCGTGCTCAAGCTGGACTTGGACTTTTCGCCGGATATCAATAATTTGCTTGACAGACGTATAGGCATTGCTGCCGCAGTCCTACTTTGCGCGATAGAGGGCCGACAAAACAATTAGATTGCTACGATATGCCCATCTTGTCCAGCAGTTGAGTAATCACGCTGTTAATATCGTCATTATTCGCATGGCCGGCTGCAAGCTGCATGTAATACTTAACCAGGGATTTGCTAATTGCTGAAGTGCTGTTTGAAGTAGCGCTGTGTGTTGTGGCGGTCGTAGATGCTGTAAGGTCGGACATTTTGCCGCTTTCGGCTGCAGCCGAGAACTTGACTGCAAGCGTCGCGGCGCCTGAACCGCCCGCATTCTGCGCAGCCATATTCAGGTTTTTAGCTATATTAGAACAGACTTTTTTGAACTCATCCGGATCGGACTGCTGCAGTTTCTGAAGCCTGCAATATATCTGACTCTGAGACGAAAGGATTATCGAGTCCGCCGAGTCTGTGCTCGAAGTATCGGTATCAAGTATTGAACCCGGATTTGTGCTTGTTGAAGTGGTTGCTTCCGACTCCGAGGTGTTGTATTTATACAAACTGGATAGTAAATTGCCGTTTATACCGTTTACGCTCATTGTCTTGACTCCTTTTGAATACTGCTTCAAGACATGTATCGACAAAGCGACGGCAAAACATTTGTATAATCGGCAGATTTTTGCGCTCCCTCACACTGTCTACACCCAGGTGAGGGAGCTTATACTACTTGGTTACGCTGAAAGTTGCCATATAGCTGACACTCGCGCCAGGCTGTATGACCGGTATCGACTCGCCGCTCTCCCAGCCGGGGTCCTTGAGGTTCATGTATGCGCCGAGACCCTTTGTCCACGGTTCTATACAGACGAAATCAGAACCGTCGGGTGTATACACTAAAAACAGCTCAAACTTCTCATCGTAATCCACATGGATCGTATGGCCAGCCTTGGCATCTATCAGGGACATGCGAGTGCCGGTCGCACCGGTGAATGTATGGTCGTAATATACATCCGGCTGCAGATCGATATCGCCGCTTGCATCCTTGCTCTTACCCGTGAGTAAAACCGTGTCCTCGGTTGTTTCAAGGAATTTCGTAATCGGCAGGCTGACCTTGACACCCTCGCGCTGAGGGTTCGATATTCTGAAGTACGGATGATAGCCAAAAGCAGCGGGCGCGGGCTTGTCGCCGTTGTTGGTGATTATCGCCTCAAGCGCAACAGTATCGGCGGTAAGTGTAAAGCGCTGCGTAAAATCTATATCGAAAGGATAGTTGTCCAGCTTGACCTTATCCGGCACTTCAAGACCGTATGTGACTGTTATCTTATCGGACTCACGGACTTCATCGAGTTTTTTGAAGCTGCAGTTATACAGGATGCCATGGCTGGGCATGAACCAGGTCTTATCTGACGGGTAAACCCTGTATATCCCCTGAACGGGCGTGCCGGTGGAAAAGTCCCATGTGCGCCCGACCGACGGAAACAGAATTGGCGTGCCTCCGCCTGTTATCTTCCAGGCAGCCTCAGGGTAGTCTTGGGGGCAATACATTAATTCGACGCCATCGACTATCCATGAGAATAGGTTGCAGCCCCAATCGGGACAAATAGCGCATGAGGCGCCATTGGCTAGTTCGTATCTGTCTATTGATCTCATCAAATTGTCTCCTTGATCGGGACTCCATTGCCGGGTCATATCATCGCATTGTAGTCCACCGGATAGAATCCGGCACATATGCGCACGGGAAAGATTCCCCGGACGATCTCGGAATGACGAAATGCGATGCCGAATGCTTCTACTATTTTACACTATAGGTTCCAAGAAGTATAATTGTGCCGATGATTACAAAGAGTGCATATCTTGGGCTGGGAGCGAACCTGGAAGATAACATCGCGAATGTGCATAAAGCCATCGCGATGGTCGATGCGCATGAAGGATGCACAGTATCAGCCGTTTCATCTATCTATATCACAAAACCGGTCGGAGTAATAGATCAGCCCGACTTCGCAAATGCAGTCATCAGAGTGGAAACTACTCTCGATCCCTATGAGTTACTGGACATTTGCAATAAGATAGAAGATGAAATGGGCCGCAAGAGAACAATAAGGTGGGGTCCGAGAGTCATAGACATGGATATTTTGCTCTATGAGGGCGTCAATATAGATGAGGAGCGGCTTTCAATCCCCCACCCCAGGATGATGGAAAGGGCGTTCGTGCTGGTCCCGCTTGCTGAGGTAGCGCCCGACATGGAACTGCCGGGCAGCATTTCAGCGCGCGAAGCGGCCAATAATATTGACCGTGCGGGAATAATAGAAATCATTCCGCTGAATTAATGTGCGGAATTTCTGTTTCGGACGCGATCAGATATCGCGTCCGAACGTTACACAAAAATAATCAATATTAAATACTAACTACTAAATCAAAAGATGGGTTTATTTAGATACGAAGCAGTTGATAATAGCGGTAAAATTGTTCGCGGCGCAATGGACGCTCACGATGAGCAGCAGGTCGCCCAAAAGCTGGCCCGAATGGGATACTCAGCCAGAGCAGTGTATCCGCCATCCGGGGCACAAGCTTCAGCCCGGACCGGCGCTCAGGTTGCGGCGCGCTCGGTTATTGGCAGAGTATTGCCTCAGAATGAGAGCGTGCCTATATCGGTGAAGTCATGCGCCTCGGCGGCAGCGCTTGCAATGTTTTTCAGGCAGCTTGCCACACTGGTCAAGTCGGGAAGACCTTTGTTTCAGTCCGCAACGGACATCAGGGTGTCCAACCGCAAGATACGATCCGTGCTGCCGGTGATTCAAGAGAGCATTCGCTCGGGCAAGAAGCTTTCAGGCGCAATGGCGGAGTATTCAAGATTATTCCCAGTGCATGCGGTGGCATCTATATGGTGCGGAGAGCTTGCAGGAAAGCTGGACATTGCATTGGAAGAAGTCGCGGCAGATTTCGAGCGTGAGGCATCCGACACCAGATACGGCAGAATTGGATGGTTTATCACAAAACTCACGTTCATCCTATTTATCATACAAGCCCCATTTCTCAATCTTAACACTATGCTGACTGCAGTGGCGGGTAAAGGCCTTCCTGCAGTTGAAAAATACTTCGCGCAAGGATTTCGAGTCGCCATGCCGGTAATTATAGCCCTGCTTGTATGGTGGGAAGTATGGGGATACATTAAGCGCGTCCCTGTTGTGCGGCTAGCGCTGGATACGATGCTTATAAAAATGCCGATTTGGGGGAAAGTCCACAGGTTCGCAGCAATCTCCCGGTTTTTCCACATGATGGACTCGCTGATGTCGGCGGGAATCAGCTCGGATACAGCCTGGGATGCAGCGAGTCTCACTCCGAGAAACAGTGAGATGGCCAGGAAACTGAAGCTGGCTCGACGCACGGCTCCACCAAACTCGGGCGTTGTTGCGCTGCTGGAACACTCGGGAGTCTTTGATCTCGACGACCTGGGTATGGTGTCCGCTGGTGAGAAGAGTGGAAGACTGCCTGAGGCAATGGCAAAGATATCGGAGTTCTACACAGACAGAGCAGCCGCGCAGAAAACAATCGGCAAAGCATGGTCGATCACATTATTGATGATACTTCAAGGCGCGCTGACGGTGCTTGCGGTCTACTTTATGGCATCAGGTTATCGAGATTATCTGCTGCCGATGCTGAATTTCTAGGGTATACAATTGGCCATATACAGTTACAAAGTTAAAGACAGAGCCGGTAACACCCGGACAGGCACACTTGAAGCCGACGATGAGCATCAGGCTGCTGCAATGATACGCGAGGCAGGCGGGTTCCCGATGGAAATTCGACCTGCTAAATCGTCTCGCAGTGCATCCAGTGAAGGCCCATCCGGTAATGTCTTCCTACATTATCTCGTATATCCGTTCTGGACTGGCATCAGCCTTCGCAGCCTCTTGTTTTTCTACAGGCAGCTTACAACTACGCTTGCCGCCGGCATGTCGCTCTCCGAATCTCTCCGTGGAATTGGACAACGCGCTCGAGGTCCGCTTGGACGCATTGCAAGAATGATGCAAGCGCGAGTTCAAAACGGCGGACCATTATCTGAAGAGATGAGCAGACATGCACACGTTTTCGCACCACTAGACATCGCTCTAATACGCGCAGGCGAACAAAGTGGTCTGCTTGAACCAATGGCGGATAGAATTGCGTCTCACCTTGAATTCGAGATCACCGTAAGGCGCAGGATTATCACCGCCACGTTCTACCCCGTCCTGGTCTTGCTGCTGATCTTCTTTGAACCTGCTCTGATCGCACTTGTGGTGGACAGCGCTCAGGCTGCAGCACACATAGTGTGGGCACAGTTTCGGATGATAGGCATCCCCATCTTGATCGCATTGATTGTGTGTAGGTTTCTCTTTCAATATAAGCCAGTGCGGTATGCATGGGATATTGTGAAAATCCAACCTCCGATACTGGGAACGATGGCTCGGAAAATTGCAATGTCGCGCTTTTCAAAAACACTTGCGCTGCTATACTCATCTGGTGTACCCATTGCGCAAGCCGTATCGATATCCGCGGATGCGTGCGCTAATGTTGCCATAGGCGGCAGGGTAAAAAAAGTTATTCCCGCTCTGAATAATGGCCAGTCCCTTGCCAAATCGCTGCAAGAGACGGGGATGCTGCTGCCTGTAGTCGTCGATATGCTCGATATCGGTGAGAAAACAGGCAGTTATGATGACACACTCCAAAAAGTTGCGGAATATATGGATGATGAGACAAAAACAACACTGCGAAAGCTTCCTGTTGTGCTTTTCGTGCTGATGATGCTGGTGGCCGGGTTCTTTACATATGTTCAGGTATCTGGTGGATACACACAATATGTCCACCAGACAATGGAATCGGGATTCTGATGAAGACCACGCGCAACTATTACGAAATCCTCGGACTGCCGCACGATGCCACGGAGGCTCAGATCAAGCGGCGCCACAAGCAGCTTGTGCGCAAGTATCATCCTGACGTGGCCGAAGATAAGCAGTTGGCTCACAGACTCTTCATTCAGATCCAGGAAGCCTACGATACTTTAACCGATCCTGCGGCTCGCCAGGATTACGATGCAAAACTCAACTCTCAGACCACGAAACCTGCTGGTGGTCCGGGATTTGAGCGCAGCGGAAATCCCGAAACCGGCAGACCCCGATACACCTCAGAGGTTGCAGGTCACATTAAAGACGCGCAGTTTGCGTATGTGCAGAGGCGCTTTCATGAGGCAGCTAATCACTGCAAACAGGCGCTTAAGCTTGATCCGCACAATGCCCGCGCTCACGTCGTTATGGGTGACATATATAAAGCCCAGGGACGCTTGACTAACGCCGTCAGGTCTTACAGCTATGCGATTCAGTATAACCCTTCCGACCGTGTGGCCGAAAAAAAACTGATGGACCTGGTAGGCAAACAGGTAGCGCACACTACAACCGTAACGGGAAAATCGGCATCTCAGACCAGGCTGGCGGCGCTCAATATGATCTGGTGGGCTATCGCAGTCTTTTTGATTGTAGCGATTCACATATCGCCGGGAGAGCCTGTAAAGTGGCTGAGAGAATATATCCCGTATATCAGCCTGTGGAGTTGGAACCTGGTGGTGCTGATGGCTGCAAGCTCCATGGTGATCGGAATACTGATCTCGATCAATGGACTGGTCAAAAACCCCGACGAAGAGCTGGTATTCGACGCGTCCGGCGGCAACTGGGCAGTAATCCCGACAGGGCTAATACTGCTTTTGGGATCAGGTTTCTTTTTCCTGGGAGCCGCCATATTCTATATAGTAGCAAGCCTGGTCCAGTGGAGTATCTCCAAATCGGTACTGATCACGTTCACATGCGTGGTTGGAGTCGTGCTCCTTTCAAGCCTGACATATAGACCTGATGCTATAAAGCAGGTGCTGCTATTTGGAGGAAACGTATCATTCTTTTCGATGCTGATTGGGTGGTATATCGGGGCTTCGTTCAGACCGTTGAGCGGATAACAGCAGATTACTCACTTCGTTCGCCAATGACGGTATGCGAGGTGTTTGTGCTTTATTATAGAGGTTAATAGAAATGGAAAAGAAAAAAGTAACGGCTCCCGTGCTGGCTAAGATGAAAGCAGCCGGGGAGAAAATATCTGTGCTTACGGCATATGACTACCCCATGGGCAAGATTCTTGATGAGGCGGATGTAGACGTAGCGCTGGTCGGTGACAGCCTTGGACGTGTGGTGCTCGGTTATGACAGTGAGCTGAAAGTCACCATGGAGGATATGATCCGACACTCGGCGGCCGTATCGCGAGGAGTCAGACGCGCTCTGCTGGTATGCGATATGCCTTTCTTATCATATCAGATCAGCGAGGAAGATGCCGTCAGGAATGCCGGACGCCTGGTGAGCGAAGGCAACGCAGAGGTGGTCAAGCTCGAAGGTGGAGAGCATATGGCTTCCACAATTCGCAAAATCATAAACGCCGGTATACCGGTTGTAGGCCACCTGGGACTTACTCCGCAGTCCGTTCACCAGATAGGCGGGTTGAGGAAAGTCGGTAAGGATGCCGAAGGCGCTCAGAAGATAAAAAAGGACGCGCTTATTTTGCAGGATGCCGGTGTTTGCGCAATTGTTTTGGAGGCAATACCGGACGGCTTGGCGAAGGAAGTGACTGAAAGCCTTTCGATTCCAACTATCGGGATCGGATCAGGTCCATACTGCGATGGCCAGGTGCTGGTGACACACGATTTGCTGGGCATGTTCGACAAGTTCAAGCCGTCGTTCGTCAAGCAATACGCAGATGTGTGGCAGGTTATGCTGAAGGCTTTCACCGAGTACAGCAGTGAGGTTAAGGGCGGGATCTTTCCCGAACGCAAAGCAAAATGATGACTTCAAGAGAGCGCATGATGATTGCCCTGGAAAACGGGCGACCCGACCGTCTGCCGTGCCAGGTACACGGCTGGATGCAATATTACCTGGATCATTATCTGGGTGGTATCGACTGGTATCAGGCATACGAAATGTTCGACATGGACTTTGCCATTTACGGCGGGCCTGCCTATAAATACGATGAGAAAGACTGCGCGGGCTGGCAGAAGAATCATATTGATCTCGGCACGGATGATCGCGGAGACCGTCTGTGGGAAGAAACAATAACCACTCCCAGCGGCACACTGCATCACAAGGGCGCAAACAATGTGTTTACCGGCTGGGAGACCGAGCCGTTAATCAAGACCGAGGCCGACTTCGAGATATGGAACAAGCATTACTGCGTGCCTATCTCGGCTGATTTCACGTATCTACGTGAAGCCAGAGAAAAACTCGGCGACCGCGGAATAATTAGAGTCAGCCCATTCAGCCCCGGCCAGGGCAGCCCATGGCAGAGCTTTTGCACTATGATCGGCACCGAAGAGGCCATTATGATGGCGATGGATAAGCCCGATTACTTGCACTACGTGCTCGACGAAATCCTGAAGAAAACGCTGCGTGTGACTGAAATGTGGAAAGGCATACCGGCGGATATGGTAGAGACGGGCGGAGGCGCGGGTTCCAACACTGTTATCAGCCCTACGATGTTCAAAGAGTTTTGCCTGCCCTACGATAAACAGCAGGCCGAGGCTTTTCATAAAGTCGGTCTGAAAGTCGTATACCACCTGTGCGGCGGGCTGATGAAGATGCTGGATATGGTTGTTGAAAACGGCGCGGATGGCCTTGAAACAATGACGCCGCCTTCGATGGGAGGCGACTGCGATCTTGCCGAAGCGTCGCGTCGAGTAGGAGACAAACTCTTCTTCATAGGCGGGTTCGATCAAAATGCAGGCTTCGAGAAGGGCACGCCGGAAGCTGCGCGCAAGCTGGTCTTTGAGTGCTTTGAAGCCACAAAGGACCATGCAGGCTATATTATATCGCCATCGGACCACTTTTTCTTCGGCGACCCGGCCAACCTGAAGGCCTTCGCCGACGCCTGCAAACAATGCCGCTACTGATTTAGTATTTTATATTTGATATTGATTATTGGAGACTATTATGCGAGTGAAAGTCGAAACAACTAATGCGCCAGCGGCTATTGGACCATATAGCCAGGCTATAAAAGCAAACGGGTTCCTTTTCATATCCGGCCAAATCCCGATCAATCCGGCGACAGGGCAGATGGACGCGGTAGATGCGGTAACACAGACAAAACAGGTAATGGAAAACCTCAAGGGCATATTAGCGTCTCAAGGAATGACATTCGAGGATGTGGTGAAGACGACTATCTTCCTTATGGATATCAGCGACTTTAGCCGCGTAAACGACGTATACGCGTCATATATGCAATCTGATGCGCCGGCTCGCTCGACTGTGCAGGTAGCTGCTCTGCCGCGTGGGGCAAAAGTCGAGATAGAGGCCATTGCTGTGCTGCCTTAGTAGTGGAAAGCTGAAGAGTGGAAAGTGGAAAGTCCGAGATCAGTTTCTTTCCACTTTCTCCGCGTAGACCACGTTTGCGATCACCTCACCCACTGTCTTGAGAGACTTGGGTGAGCATTTGTCGGGCGTATCATCGAGTGTGTGCCAGGGGCCATAGTTGAAATCTATGACGTCTATGCACTTTACACCTGCATCAATAAGTGGAAGGTGATCGTCTTCAATACTCATGCCAACTCCAGGAGTAAATACATCACGGTAACCGAGCTTATCTGCCATGCTCCAGACTTTCTCGACAACATCCGACGCGGCGCTCACGGACTTCTGCTCCTTTGGTATTTGCAGATCCTTATCGCCGACCATATCCAATAAGATGCCGTAATCTATCTTGATGAGCTTGCCGTTGTACGAACTCCCGTCTGCAAGGTTCTTGGCGAAATACTTCGATCCCAAAAACATCTCAGGCTCACCGGGGCCATAGTCTTCACCGTCAAAGAAGACCATCACCACACCTACATCCGGTTTTTGCTTTGCAAACATCCGTGCAAGTTCCAGAAGCACAGCAACGCCTGAGCCGCCGTCATTCGCGCCGGGGATAGGCTGTTTCTTTTTTTCTGGATCGATCTCCATATCCGCAGTCGGGCGGGAGTCCCAGTGGGCAGACAACAGAATATGTTTCTTGGCATCGGGGTTGAAGTGCGCGACAATATTTTGCATCTCCAGATACTTGCCGCGCACGGTCTTCGAAAACTCTTGGACCTTGACACCATCGGCGTATGGTTTCAGTTGAGCCTGGATAAACTCGGCGGCAGCTTTATGACCATCGGTTCCCGGATACCTCGGGCCAAACTCTACCTGCTTCGTGAGAAGAGAGAAAGCGCGGTTTTCATCAAACGTGGGGACGCTCGCAGATGTGCCTCCCGGTCGGCAGCCGATAACTGCTGTGAGTGCGGCGCACATCAACATGCAACTGACAATAACTCTGAATGGTACCGATCGTCTCAGTTTATATGCTCCATTACTTAGCGGCTTTGATCCTGCCCAGGGTGCTGTAGTCTATAGTTTTGTTGGCTGTCATGAAGTCCTCAACCGCTTTGGTTATGCTCTTATCGGAATGACGATACTTTACATCTTCGGCTGACCAGATTTTCCAGTAACCCAGGGCTCCGTTGGCCATGGAATTGGTCAAGGCCACCGTGTATGTTCGCGAATCGATAAGAGGCGCGCCGCCTACACTTACGGACGTCACACGTTCACCCACATTCTTGGACGCATCAAAAGTGAACTCAAGCCCGGAGATTTGCAGGAATCCAAGGTTCGGCTGAGGATATATTGATACAGACTTCTCCAGAGCCTGGCGAACGGCTTTACCTGTGAGCAAAACCTCGGCTAGAGGATCATCGGGATATGAAACAAGCGCATTGATATCGGATGAATATATCTGTCCGGCATCAAAAGGTTTATCTTTAGCCTTGGCTTCACTTGCAGCGACAAATGCGATATCAGTGTTCAGCTCTGCGCGCACCGCGTCGGCTATCAGATCGCATACAGATGTTTCGGCTTTCTCTGCATCCTGATTGCTTAAAGCACTTTTGCTCTGCACGCTCTCCGCACAGGCGGCGCTTGCAGCAATTGCCAGCACGGCAGCTACTATAATAATTTTTTTGAACATGCTCATCTACATCACACCTCACACGCGTTCAATATTATAAGACGCATTATAAATGAAAATGTTCTCGCAATCTTAGATAATTACCCAATCAATGGTGATGAGGGTAAAATCTCTATAGAGGCCCCTGCCTCTGAAGGAAGTGAAGGACAATGCTTAAGTTATTGTTGATACCGGCAATCACGCTTATGTTTGTTGCGCCGATATACGCTCAGAACACGGACAACCCCTGCCCTGTCGGCGGCGTAGCGACAGTTGCGTGCCCTATAATTAACGACGGAGTCGTTCTTGCTACGATCAGATCACGTCTTGCTGGGCTGATAAGCGAACCTGGCTGCGGCATATGTATAAGCTACTATCATGGCCTGGTAACGCTCACCGGATACGTCTACAATGATAAACAAAAGTCTGTCGCGACTGTTCTCGCCTCCAGTGTTCGCGGAGTAGCGAAAGTCGATAATCAACTTCGCGTTTCACCGACAAGCGAAAAAGACATGAGACTTGCCGCCGAAGTCCGCAGCAGGATCAGCAAATCGACGTATCCGGGCACATATATCGTAGATGTCAAAGACGGTGTTGTGCGCATCTCGGGATACGCCAGAAGTGAACTTGCCTATGATATGATCCCGATCATAGCCGGATCCGTGCCGGGTGTGGTGGCCGTATATAACGATCTGGCCATCAGCAGCCCAGAATCACAGATATTTTAGATTGAGTATTTGGGAAGAAAGCTGAGATCGGCGGGGAAAGATACCCCCGCCGATCATTTATTGTCTGTTACCTATATTGCGTTGTCCGAGTTGGTGTCTATCGGGGCGTCCTCGTCGTCCGTATCGGGCGCGTCGACATCTCCCTCATCATCACCTGTCAGAGCACTTGCCAGCTTCTTGAAGACATCATCCTCTTCAAGCTCATCCTCTTCGTCGGACTCCTCTGCTTCGGCTTCAGGTTCCCCGCCGCCAAGCGGAACAATATCTTCCAACTCCAACTCGTCCTCTATCGGCAGAATCTCTTCTTCCTCTTCGGATTCGTATGTCGGTTCCAGAAGCTGTCGCGCGGTGGTAATGACCTCATGATCCTCGTTCATGACATCCAGACCCTTATATCTCGGCAGACCCGTGCCGGCCGGGATAAGTCGCCCGATGATGACATTCTCCTTAAGCCCGATGAGATTGTCTCGCTTGCCTCTGACCGCCGCATCCGTAAGGACCCTGGTGGTCTTCTGGAACGAAGCGGCAGACAGGAAACTGTCCGTAGCCAGAGACGCCTCGGTGATACCAAGCAGCACCCAGTCGGCGGTTGCCTCAGTTCCACTGGCGGCAAGCACACGAGCGTTCTCGTCCTCGAACTCGAACTTATCGACAACCTGACCCGGCAGGAACCTGGTGTCTCCAGACTCGATCACCTTGCGCTTTCTGAGCATCTGGCGAACGATGATCTCGACGTGTTTGTCGTTGATATCGATACCCTGAGATTTGTAGACATTTTGAATCTCACGGACGAGATATTCCATAACGCCGCGAACGCCCTGAAGCTCAAGGACTTTGTGCGGGTCCATCGGACCTTCGGTCAAGCGGTCACCCGCTTGAACGGTCTGGCCGACCTCGACTTCCAGGTTGCCTCTGTAAGGCACCAGGTGAGTCTTGCGCAGCTTAACGCTCTGCACACCGGCATCCTTGATCTTGCGAGCCAGCTTCTCCGTAAGCTCGGTACCAGCATCGATAATCGTGTCACCGGTCTTCGGACTAACAGCAGCATCCACAATCACTTCACCCGAAAGCTGCGAAGGATCATAAGTAGGCTGTTCGGAGTGGATAACCACCCGCTTAAGGCCCCTTGTCTCGATATCGACAACCTCACCCGCAACCTCAGTAATGATCGCCTGGCCTTTGGGTTTTCTTGCCTCAAAGAGTTCGACAACCCTCAACAGGCCACCGACCTGGTCTTCCAGGACCTTAAGAACGGCCTGGACCGCTCTTGCGCGCTCTCGATCGAGACCTTCCGCACCGTCTTCGATGGATACCAGACCGCGGCGAATATCCTCATGCAGGTCGCGCAGACTCTCCTGTTTCTTCTTCTTGACCTCGGCGACCCCGGTCATATACTTACCGGCAACACCTCCGGTATGGAAGGTTCTCATTGTAATCTGCGTTCCAGGCTCACCAATCGACTGCGCAGCGATAATGCCGACCGCCGTGCCGGCGTCAACAGGTTTGCCGTTGGCCATGTCGCGTCCGTAGCACTTGCTGCAGATACCCTGTCTGAGTTCACATGTAAGCGGCGAACGGACTCCGACTCTTGTCAGGCCAGCCGCCTCTATTTCCTTGGCAGCGTCATCGCTGATTATCTCATTGGCGCAGACAATCGGCTCGCCGGCACCAGGAAGGAAGATATCCTCGAGCGCGGTCCGGCCTCTGAGCCTGTCACCGATAGTCTCAATAACCTCACCTGATTCCTCAATGGTGGAGACGTATACACCGCTGGTGGTGCCGCAGTCATCGCCGCGCACGATCACGTCCTGCGCAACGTCAACCAGTCTCCTTGTAAGATAACCTGCGTCCGCAGTTCTAAGCGCTGTATCCGCAAGTCCTTTTCTGGCGCCGTGCGTAGAGATAAAGTATTCGAGAACATTAATGCCCTCGTGGAAGTTCGACTTGATAGGCAAGTCTTCAATCAGATTGCCGAACGGGTCACTCATGAGACCGCGCATACCGGCAAGCTGCGTTATCTGCCTCTTGGAACCTCTAGCTCCCGATGTAGTAATAATCGAGATCGGGTTGAACGTTTCCACGCTGTCTGTAATAGAGTCAGCGACTTCATCCGCAGCGCGAATCCACAGCTCAAGCACCTGCTGTTTGCGCTCTGCCTGGGTAATAAGACCCCTGGTGTAGTCGCGGTTCTTTCTCGCGACAGCCGTCTGGGTCCGTTCGACTATCTCATCTCGCTTGGACGGAATGTCCATATCCGTCATTGAAATCGTTATACCTGAGAATGTGGCGTAGCGGAAACCAAGCGCCTTGAGATCGTCCAAGAGCTTAACAGTGGCCTCAAGTCCGTTCTTTGCATAGCAATCGTTGACCAGCCTGGCCATCATCTTCTTATCGATCTCTCTGTCTATATAGCGCATGTTCGGAGGCAGTATGTTGTTGAAAATCAGCCTGCCGACCGTAAGTTCCCTGAGTTCCAACTCGTCGCTGTCCGGCGATTTGGGCAACCTGACCTTGATCGGCTCATGTATATCCACCTGCCCGTTGCGATATGCCAAAAGCGCATCCTCTTCGTCTGAGAATATGTGAAGCGCTTTCTCGTCAGGAACATCCTCATGCTTCATAGTCAAATAGAATGATCCGAGAACGATATCCTGCAGCGGCGCAACAACCGGTCTACCGTCCGCCGGCGAAAACAGATTGTGAGTCGAGAGCATCAGAAGTCTCGCTTCAGACTGAGCCGATGCCGACAGCGGTACGTGGACAGCCATCTGGTCGCCGTCGAAGTCGGCATTGAACGCAT
Source organism: Armatimonadota bacterium (assembly GCA_039679645.1). Classification (NCBI taxonomy): domain Bacteria; kingdom Bacillati; phylum Armatimonadota; species Armatimonadota bacterium. The sequence continues at coordinate 10,408 of JBDKUO010000044.1, read as the reverse complement.
GGCAGACCAGCGGGTGAAGCTGGATAGCCTTGCCATCCACCAGGATCGGCTCAAAAGCCTGAATACCAAGGCGGTGAAGCGTGGGAGCACGGTTCAACATAACCGGATGCTCACTGATTACATCTTCAAGAGCGTCCCAGACCTCGGGCTTCATACGGTCTATCATTCGTTTGGCCGTCTTGATATTGGAAGTGTATTTCTTCTCGACAAGAGTCTTCATCACGAACGGCTTAAAGAGTTCCAGAGCCATCTCTTTAGGCAGTCCGCACTGGTGCAGCTTCAAATACGGGCCGACAACGATGACCGAACGACCCGAATAGTCTACACGCTTACCGAGCAGGTTCTTTCGGAACCGGCCTTCTTTGCCTTTGAGCATGTCGGAAAGCGATTTGAGCGGTCTGTTGTTGGAACCGACTACCGGCCTTGTGCGCCTGCCGTTATCAATAAGAGCATCGACGGCCTCCTGAAGAAGCCGCTTCTCATGGTTTATGATCGACTCAGGCGCGCGAATCTCGGTGATCTTCTTAAGACGATTGTTCCGGTTGATGATACGGCGATAAAGATCGTTGAGGTCGCTGGTCGCGAACCTGCCGCCGTCGAGCTGGACCATAGGCCGCAGTTCAGGCGAAATCACAGGTATGCAGTCCAGGATCATCCACTCGGGACGGCTCTTGGACGATATAAACGAATCTGCAACCTCAAGACGCTTGATCGCTCTTGCGCGCTTGGGACCGGTGGTCTGCGATATTTCTTTACGCAGTTCACGAGCCAGCTTCTCAAGATCGACCTCGGAAAGCAGCTCCTTGATGGCAGATCCACCCAGTCCGGCTCTGAGGACATCGCTCAGGTCGACATCAAGCTTCTCCGAGACTACCTCGAGGAGCCTGTCCAGGGCGCGATACTGGTCTTCAGTAATCAGCTCAAGCTTCTGGACGCTCTCAAGGAGCTTTAGAGTCGCGAACAGTTCGTCTGTGTGATCAGTAGCGTCGCGCTCTTCCTGTTTGATCCTCTCGTTGAGCTTTTTGGTCTGATCGTTCTTCTTCTTGTCGTCCCAATCCGGGTTTTCTTTCTCATCTTTCGCTGCGTCTTTACGCAGGTTCGCTATGTTGGCGTCACGCGCAATCGTGATATCCTCGACCGCCGCATTGACTGCTGTGCGTATCTCGTCGATGTGCTGATTGATCTTAGGCCTGTCGACGTGGATCACTATATAAGACGCAAAATAAAGCACGCGCTCAAGCGGCCTGGGTGACATATCCAGCAACAGAGCCATAGGACTCGGCACACCTTTTAGATACCAGATGTGCGATACGGGCGCGGCAAGCTCGATGTGGCCCATCCTCTCACGACGAACCTTGGAGCGAGTGACTTCAACTCCGCAGCGGTCGCAGACGACGCCCTTGAACTTGACCTTCTTATAACGCCCGCAGTGACACTCCCAGTCCTTAACCGGTCCGAATATCCTCTCGCAGAAAAGCCCATCGCGCTCGGGCTTGAACGTGCGATAGTTGATGGTCTCGGGCTTTTTGACTTCGCCGCAGGACCACGAACGTATGTCATCCGGCGAGGCGATGCCTATCCGGATTTTATCGAATGTACTAGAATCAGTCATTGAGATCCTCCCTGAGTTCCAGAACCTTCTTTCGGCGCTTCGCGGAGATCACTCCGCCCTCTTGCCCTTCCGAAAGCTCGTCTTCGGTGTCCTTGAGATCGATTACCCGGTCTCTGTCATCCTCGACTGCTACCTTCAGACCAAGGCTCTGAAGCTCGTTCACCAGAATCTTGAACGATTCCGGCACACCCGGCTCGAGAATATTGTCGCCTTTCACTATGGACTCATAGGTCTTAACACGGCCCTGGACATCGTCACTCTTGATCGTCAGGATCTCCTGCAGCGTATATGCAGCGCCGTAAGCCTCCAAGGCCCAGACTTCCATCTCTCCGAACCTCTGTCCGCCGAACTGAGCTTTGCCTCCGAGCGGCTGTTGAGTGACCAGAGAGTATGGTCCGGTGGACCGGGCGTGTATCTTGTCCTCGACAAGGTGCGCCAGTTTCAACATGTATATATAGCCGACCGTGACGTCCTGGCTGAACTTCTGACCGGTGAGACCATCGTATAGCTCGCTCTTGCCAGTGCGCTCATTGAGACCCAAACGCTTCTGCACGTTTTCCTCAATCCCTTTGATCAGAGCCTCATAGTCATAGTCTTTCGGAGCTTTTTGCCCGACATATGGTATTGCCAATTCAGACATATCTTCTTCGGACTCGGACTCTTCGTCTTCTCCATCAGGATCGGTTGCAGCGAGCCTTTCCTCGTTCTCGCGTCTGAGCTTCTCCGAAAGGGCTTCCCTGAGCGCCATCGGATCATCGGCAGCTTCAGGTCCATCGAGTTTGATACTCAGAATCTCCAGTTCGGCCATGTCAAACGACTTGATATGCTCTCTGATGCTGTCGATACCTTTGTTGTAGAGGTCTTCGATCCGTTTAATCTCACCATCAAGCTCACTTGCCATAACATCCGGCAGTCGAGTCAGTATGTGTCTGATAACCGAGTCTACCTGCTTCTCACTTACGATCTGGGCCTCGATACCGAGTTCCTTGGCATAGTCTCTGAGAACACCGATTCTCAGTTTCCACGCCAGCACGCGAAGGTCGGCAACGATCTCACTCTCGGTCGCGCCCTGGAAGATCGGGTTCTTATACATGCAGCCCAAATGCTTGCCTACAAGACCCTGATGCGTCTCAAGAATCTGACCGATGTTCATTCGGCTCGGAACCCCGAGAGGGTTAAGCACGATATCGACCGGTGTCCCGTCAGGCAGGAACGGCATGTTCTCCTCGGGCTGTATCTTTGAGATAACACCCTTGTTGCCATGGCGGCCTGCCATTTTATCGCCTTCCATGATCTTGCGTTTCTGAGCGATATAACAGCGGACAAGCTGGTTTACACCCGCCGGGAGTTCATCGCCCGGCTCGCGAACCAGTTCGCCGTCACATCTCTCGCAGAGCATACGCTCCGGCTTTTTGCTGTAATCGAAGATGGCGCCGCAGCGGCTGCACTTATACTTGAACCGGCTGAAGACCTTGACGTCGACTACCGTCCCCGTTTCACCATGCGGAACCCGCAGAGAAACGTCGCGAGTCTCCTCGGCTTTCTTACCGAAGATCGCAATAATCAGCCTTTCTTCGGCTGTCAGTTCGCCCTGGCCCTTAGGAGCAACCTTTCCGACCAGAATATCTTCAGGCCTCACTTCGGCTCCGACACGTATAATTCCATTGGAGTCGAGGTCCTTGAGGACATCCTCACCGACATTAGGAATATCGCGAGTGATCTCTTCAGGCCCAAGTTTGGTATCGCGCGCCTCGGTCTCAAATTTCTCTATATGTATCGAGGTAAATATATCGTCCTTGACGAGTCTCTGGCTCAGGAGAACGGCATCTTCGTAGTTATAACCGTTCCACGGCATAAACGCTACAAGGATATTCTGCCCAAGCGCCAATTCACCGCCGTCCGTGCAAGGACCGTCTGCGATCACTTCCCCTGCGCGAACACGCTTGCCGGGCTTCACTATAGGCCTCTGCGTTATGCATGTCCCCTGGTTGGAGCGCAGAAGGTTTATCAGGCGATATTCGTCAATAGTTCCGTCTTCGGCTTCGACCAGAATCTTTTCAGCCGTCGAGTAGCGGACAATACCGTCCCTCTTGTTGACGATTACGGCCATGGAGTCTCGAGCTGCTCGGCCCTCAATGCCCGTCCGCACAATCGGAGCATCACCACGCAGCAGCGGCACTGCCTGCCTCTGCATGTTCGAACCCATCAGAGCGCGGTTGGCGTCATCATTTTCAAGGAACGGGATCATTGCCGTCGCAACCGACATAATCTGCATAGGCGAGACGTCCATATAGGTCACCTTATTTGCAGCGACCTGCGGATAGGTGTTCTCGTGACGGACGACGACAGTTGTCGCTGTGATCTCGCCCGTCTCCGGGTCAAGCGGAGTATTTGCCGGAGCTATATACTCCTGGCTCTCCTCGTCCGCCGACATATATGCGAGGTCCTTGGTGACCTTGCCGTTCTTTATGATGCGATACGGGCTCCTGAGGAAACCGTATTCGTCTATCTTTGCATGGATCGCCATAGAACCGATCAGGCCGATGTTAGGACCTTCAGGGGTCTCAATCGGACAGATTCGGCCATAGTGCGAGTGGTGAACGTCTCGGACTTCGAGTTTCGCGCTCTGCCTCGAAAGACCGCCGGGACCCAGAGCCGAAAGCCTGCGCTTGTGCGTAAGCTCCGCGAGCGGGTTGGTCTGGTCCATAAACTGCGAGAGCTGACTCGAACCGAAGAAGCTCTTAATAGAGGCCGAGATCGGTTTTACCGAGAGAATGACCTGTGGAATCACATTCTCCGGGTCCAGACTCGTCATCCTCTCCTTGGCGACTTTCTCCATTCGCAGGAAGCCCATTCGCAACTGATCCTGCAGAAGTTCGCCGACCGACCTAACGCGCTTGTTTTCCAAATGGTCGATGTCGTCCGTCGAACAGGCCACAAGCCTGATAGCAGTCTCTGCGTAGAGTTCGGCGGGAGTATCTGAGATCAGACGGTTGCCGTTGGGGATGAGGTCGAGCATGCGCCTCATCTCCTTGAGCTGGTCTTCCGTGATCATATCTCCGAGCTTGATATTTTTCAGCGTCTCAAGATGCTGCTTGAACTGATAAACGCGTCCGCCGGGGGCTTTGTCTTCTTTGGAAGCCGACTTAGCTTCGGCCTTAACAGCTTCTTCCAACTCAGGCAGGCGCTTTTCGAGGTTCGCGGTATTCAGATGCGCGACGAGCGATCCCGCTTCAGAAAGACCGATTATGTATTGAATGATCTTGATTATATCTTCGCGGGTAATCGCCCTGACGTGCTCAGGCAGGTTCAAACCCAGTTTCTTATTAAGTTTGTAGCGGCCTACCCTTGCAAGGTCATAACGACGGGTATCGAAGAAGTAAGAGTTCATCAGGCTGGTCGCTGAGTCGCGAGTCGCCGGATCTCCCGGTCTTATCCTGTGATATATGTCGATCAGGGCTTCGTCGACATTATGGGTTCCATCCTGATCGAGAGTCGCGTCAATATATCGGTTCGGTATGTAGACTTCAAGCTCTTTCAAGGCAAGCTTATCGATCTTCTTAGCAGCGTCATCAGCAATCTTCTCGCCGGCTTTGACGATTATCTTGTCGTTCTTGGGGTCCTTGATGTCCTTTGTCGGACGAAGTCCCCGCACCATGTCGCCGGTCACATCGGCAATCTTTTCCTTGACGCTGAAAACGTCCAGAATTTCAGTAGTCGAGCCGCTGCGACGGCCCTTGGTTTCAACCTCAACGCTCTCTGAACGCAGAGAGTGAAGCTTTTTCGCCATCTTCTCATCGACTACCTTACCGGCTTCAAAGAGGACCTCACCGGTATCCTTGTTGACCTTGTCGGCAGCCAGAGTCCTGCCGATTGCCTCATGCGCGGACACCATCTCAGACTTAGGACAGGCAGGCTCAAACAGGTTCAACGCTCGCAGGAATGTGGTGAGCGGGAATTTCTTTGTCTGAGCGACGTGAACGGTAATAACGTCGTTCGCATCGGTCTCGATATCGATCCAAGCGCCGGGGCTTGGAATGATCGTGGCAAAGTAGAGCACGCGGCCTGAATAATCAAGAGTGTCCTTGAAATAAACGCCGGGCGAACGGGCGAGCTGGCTGACGACAACGCGCTCAGCGCCGTTTATAACAAAAGTGCCCTTCTCGGTCATCAGTGGAAGGTCACCGAGATAAACTTCGCTCTCGATTACTTCCTTTTCTGCCGCCGTAAGACGCACACGCGCCTTGATTGGGGCTTCAAAAGTGGTCATGTCCCGATAACGGCACTCTTCAACCGTGTATTTCGGGTCACCTAGGGAATAGTCTAACAGTTCCAGGGACAAATTGCCCGTGAAGTCATGTATGGGTGAAAAACTTTGAAACAGCTCTTTCAGCCCTTCCCGAAGAAACCATTTGTAGGAGTCGAGCTGAATCTCGACCAAGTTAGGCAGATCAATCGCCTCAGGGGTACGCTTGGTCCTGTGCTGAATTTCTCTCATCTGGGCCTCCTGATTGGGTTCACACGCGAAATATTATTATATCAGTAGCAAGTATGTGGGGTCAATGGGAATGAAACCCCTTACACGTATTTTTTACAGTTTTTTTCAACAGTCGGCAGTCGGCAGTCGGCGGTTGGCCGTCGGTTGACCACCGACTGCCGACTGCTGACCCTTGATCGTACACGCACTCAAGGCGCGGCCACATTCGCGACCGCGCCCGAACTTAAAACAGCAATCAAAAATGATTACTTTATCTCTACAGAAGCGCCCTCGGCCTCGAGCTTGCTCTTCATGGCCTCGGCCTCTTCCTTGTTCACGCCCTCTTTGATCGCCTTAGGAGCAGAGTCTACCAATTCCTTGGCTTCTTTCAGTCCGAGTGTGGTAAGCTCGCGGACGACCTTGATGACCTGGATCTTCTTGTCACCGGCGGCAGTGAGAACAACGTCGAATGCCGTCTTCTCTTCAACTTCTTCGGCAGCGGCGCCGCCATTGCCAGCCATAGCTACCGGAGCAGCCATAGCCATAGCGGAAACGCCGAATTCATCCTGCAGAGCCTTTACGAAATCGTTCAGCTCGAGGACCGTCATATTCTTTACTGTCTCGATAAGCTCAGGTATGTTAGCCATTTTGTTAATTTGCACCCCTTTTTGGTAAGCGCCATTATCGGCGCGGCTTTTATATTTTCATTTCGCGTTTTCACTCTTTCGAGTTTTCGCGATTAAAGCATTTATGCTGCTTTCTTGTCAGCCACGCCCTGGAGCGTAAACACAAGCTGACTGATCATCTGCTGCATTGTGCCAACCAGACCAGTGATCGGGCTCTGCAAGCCGCCAACCACCATCGCATAAAGTTGCTCGCGCGGCGGAATCTTGGCAAGGGCTTCCAGTTGCTTTACATCAACCAACTGCCCATCGACTACACCCGCTTTCAACTTGATCGCTTTCGGTCCCTTGGTAAAATCTCCAAGCGTCTTCGCGGCACCAACCGGATCATCCGTGTAGACAATCGCCGTCGGACCTGCCAAACCCTCGAACAAAACCTCGGAAGCCATACCCTCAGATGCGCGTATGAGAAGCGTGTTCTTTACTACCTTGTAGCCGCTTCCACTCTCGCGCAGCTTTGTTCTGAGCTTAGCAAGACCCTTGACATCCAGACCCTGATAATCAGTGAGGATCACTGTGCTCTTTTCGAGCATTCCCTGCAGCTCTTCAACTGCAGCGACTTTCTCCGGTCTCGGCGTTCTTTCAAATGTCGGCAATACGTCTCACCTCCTTTCAGATTGTGCCGCTTACCAGACGCAATAATGGGCTGCCTTTCGCAGACAGCCCTGAATCATCAGCTTTCACCGACTACATCAGCAATCGGTAATTCTGGTGCTCAGCCTCGGTCGGCGCTGCTCATCCAGCATTAAACCCATCGGGTACCAACTGTCTACGGCACAATTAATTTTATATTTGAGATTTTAGATTTTATATTTGTTTTAGTTATTTGCCAGCCATGCGAGCGGCTTCATAGGTATCTATATCAATACCAGGACCCATGGTCGAACTGACTGTAATTCTCAGTAAATATCGTCCCTTTGCTGAAGACGGTTTAGCCTTGATAAGCGCATCAACCAGCGCAAGGAAGTTTTCCTTCAACTGATCCGCAGTGAACGAGACCTTGCCGATCGGCGCATGCACAATGCCAGCCTTCTCTACACGATACTCAACCCTGGACGCAGTCTTGATCTCTTTAACTACCCGCCCAATATCATCAGCGACGGTCCCGGCCTTCTTGCTCGGCATCTTCGCGCGGAGAATGCTTCCCAGTCGTCCGACCAGGTTCATTACATCCGGCGTGGCAAGCAGGACATCGAAGTCCATCCAGCCGCCCTGGATCTCTTTCACCAGATCCTCATCACCGACTTTATCGGCTCCGGCTTCCTGGGCTTCAGTTGCCTTATCACCCTTAGCGATAACAGCCACTTTACGTACCTTGCCGGTCCCATGAGGCAGATTGGTGTTTCCGCGAACCATCTGGTCGCCATGCCTGGGGTCAACCCCCAACTTGATGGCAACATCGACAGTCTCGTCAAATTTCGCACTGGCAGTATTCTTAATTAACTCCAGCGCTTCCTGTGGTGATTTCGGTCCGTCGGCGCCAACGGTCTTGGCTGCCTCGACGTACCTCTTTCCATGTGTAGGCATACATTTCTCCTTATATGCAGGTCCCCGTGGGGATATCGGCTTTCGCCTGCCGCCTGCAATATTCAGTCAAAAAGTTATAAAGTCGTAAAGTCCAAAAGTTTGGTGCCGTCTTAGCGACCAGCTAACTTTTTGATTTTTTGACTTTCAAACTTTTAGACTAATCTACAATTTCGATTCCCGCTGAGCGCGCGGTGCCTTCAAGAGTGCGCATCGCAGCCTCAATACTGTTCGCGTTGAGGTCGGGCATCTTGGTCTCGGCAACCTGACGCAACTGCTCACGGGTGAGTTTGGCTACTTTCTTTTTATTCGGCTCACCGGAAGCTCGCTCGATACCCGCAGCCTTCTTCAGAAGTTCGGCAGCGGGAGAGACCTTAAGCACAAATGTGAACGAACGGTCCTCATAGACCGAAATCTCGACAGGGACAACATTACCGATCTGGGCGGCCGTCTTCTCGTTATACGATTTGACGAACTCCATTATGTTGACCCCGTGCTGGCTGAGTGCCGGCCCGACGGGCGGTGCGGGTGTCGCTTTACCTGCGGGGATCTGAAGCTTGACCACCGCCATTACTTTCTTGGCCATCTAAGTTTTCCTTTCGAATCGGCAGCCCGTCACAGACACAATCAAGCAGATTGCCAACATGAGTCATTTCGTCATAACGTTCCGCGTCTTAACGTCCATGTTGGACGTTGTGACACTATGACCTTATGACGTTAAGACACTCGGCAATCTGCACACAAAACCCGTGAACCAGGCTTAACTACAATCGTTCAACCTGCGAAAAATCAAGCTCAACAGGAGTATCTCTACCAAAAATAGAGATGAGAACCTTGAGCTTTTCTTTCTGCACGTTAACCTCTTCAATTTTACCGGTGAAGTCTGTAAACGGACCGGATGTGATTCGCACAACCTCATCCTTGGACCACTTCACTTTCGGTTTTCGATCAGGAGCTTCAATCGCATCCAGGATATCCTGAATCTCTTTGTCCTGAAGCGGCACAGGCTTATTACCCGAAGTAACAAAACCGGTAACCCCGGTCGTGCTCTTAACAAGATACCAGGTCGTCTCATCCAGAACCATCTCGATGAGAACATAGCCGGGGAAGACCTTTCGCTGGACTTCCTGCCGCTTTCCTGCCCTTGTGCGCAGCTCAGCCTCAGTGGGAACAAGTATCCGGAAGATCTTGTCCTTGAGGTTCATGGACTCCGCGCGCCGCTCTATGTTGGTCTTGACCTTATTCTCGTGACCTGAATATGTATGTACAGCGTACCACTGTTTTTCTGTCATTCTATCCCTAGCCGAAAGCCCTTCTATTGAACCTACCCACCTGCGGGTAAAGCCTCAGTGAGCTTCGTCAAAATAAAATCTATTGCACCGATGTATACTGCGATTGCCACGATAGTGAAAATAACCACAATCGTAAACTGCTTTAACTCAGCCTTAGTCGGCCATGACGACTTCTTAAAAGTCTCATACCAACTTTCCTTGATGAACTTTATAAAACGCGAAAAGACACCCTCGCCATTCGACTTGGCTGCTGTCTTTGTTGCTGCAGTATTGGCCATTAGTCCTCCAAACCCAGAAAATGGCAGGGGCTGCCGGGATCGAACCGACGACACCCGGTTTTGGAGACCGGTGCTCTACCAGCTGAGCTAAGCCCCTGCGCCACCTGAGTTTCAACACATCTTTATGTCAGCTCTCGCCGCACGTTGATTATACCACACCATCATCGCGAGTGCAAAAATATTATAGATTGCGCCCTGCCCTCACATTAGCAGAGGGAACAAGCCGTCTTGAAGCCGACAACCTATTTTGCTTCCCGATGTGTAGTGTGTTTCCCGCACCAATGGCAGTACTTCTTGAGTTCCAACCGGTCCGGGTCGTTGCGCTTGTTTTTATACGATGTATAATTGCGCTGCTTGCAATCTTCACAAGCCAAATTTATCACTATGCGGACATCACCGCCAGCTTTTGCCATTATCCAACTCCAGTTGGGTGTTGGGTATTGGGTGCTGGGTGTTGGTAAGGAATACTGAGAATTCAAAGGCTGAACCTCCGAATCACCACATATCCAACCCTAACACCTAACCTCCATCACCTATCACCT
>JBDKUO010000043.1 GCA_039679645.1 Armatimonadota bacterium | reverse complement strand
CTATCAGATTGTCATAGTAGGACACATAGAAGAAGCCGTTCTCGCCCCAGCCTGTGCCCCAACTGTTTTTTATGATGAACGCCCCATTCCCAGGCGCAGCCGGTGAAAATTTGTTCTTGCTGAAGTTATCATCCCACCCGACAATACAAACCATATGGTTACCGTACTGTTCATCTCCCGTATAGTAATAAGAAGATGCAGACTCATTATATGAATCATCATCCCAATACATTCCAGTGGAAACCGCGCCATAGGTCATAACAGCCTGTTTGATGTTGTTATTATCCAGCGGGCCGGCGCGGTCAGGCAAAATGATGCCGTTCTGAAAATGTTTACGTACCGTAAGACCGGAAGGCGATGTGCAACTGTTGGGGTTGTGTGGATCATCACTTTCATTCATAGGCCCTGCCCAGCGCGCAAGGTAAGCCATCGCCATGAACTCATCACCACCAGCGCAGCATTCCTTGTCGAAACCGCTGAGGTTTTTCAAATTGTTCTGCGAGAAGTCGCATACCTCGCCGGGCATCAATATGGATTCCATAGAACCCAGAGTTGCAAATGTCCAACAGCTTCCGCAAGTCTTCTGGTCCTCAACTCTTGTGAGCTTGCCCGTATCACGCAGATCGTAATGCGACGGCAGCGCAGCCGCGACGCCATCAAAGACCCTCATTCCCTTAAGGTAAGACATATCTACAGGTGCTGGAATGAACCCACGGGGAATCTCCTCATTATTGACGCGCATAAATCTGTCCATTCGTCCGGTGACATATTCGATAAATGCAGGGTTCAGAGGCGCGCGCCGCAAAGTGGAATTCGCCCCATCAACAGCCGAAACTGTCATGGACAGCACTGTAGTAAAGATGAAAACAAGAGACGTAAAGTATCGACGTGTCGCAGAAAAAGCCATTGTTGACCACCCCCACCCTGATTTGCTCGCCGCTTCGGCAAGCGGCTAACATTTTCTCAGAGTTCCCATATAGGACGTGGACAAACCCATTTACTATAGGGCCCTGCAGGCACAAAAAAAACGGCTCCGGAAAAACCGGGGCCGTTCGATACTATTGTTAAATTATGAGCGACTAGTAAATCGCTTTCTCAGTTTCTTTTTCAAACATATGAGTCTTGGCCATATCGAAAATAAGGTCGATATCGCTTCCCTCTTTTGCGCTTGTCTCGGCGTCGATTGTGGCAAGCATCGAATGCTTCCCGGACTGCAGATACAGTGTAACGGTAGAGCCCATTGGCTCAATCACTTCGACTGTCGCCTTTACAGTGTTGTCCGGTGTAGCCTGGACCAGGTTGGTCAGGTTTTTGTCGAAGATATCCTCGGGTCGAACGCCTAAATCGACTTCTTTACCCACGTACGGCTTGAGCATTTCGACTTTATCCGCCGGAGGCTTGACTTTGAAACAGCCGCCGTCGATCACACCGCCGTCCTCTATCTTGACTGAAAGGAAGTTCATGGACGGAGTCCCAATAAAACCTGCCACAAACTTGTTTGCCGGCTTGTTATACAGCCCGAGAGGAGTATCCACCTGCTGCACCAGACCGCCACACATGACCATAATCCTATCGCCCATCGTCATGGCCTCGACCTGGTCGTGGGTCACATATATAGTTGTAATCCCCAGGCTTCGGTGAAGCTTGATGAGGTCGGCGCGGGTCTGAACACGCAGCTTGGCGTCCAGGTTTGAAAGCGGCTCATCCATAAGGAATACGGACGGCTCGCGGACAATAGCTCTACCCAGAGCCACACGCTGTCTCTGACCGCCGGAAAGCTGCTTCGGCTTTCTGTTGAGCAGGTCCGTCAGCCCGAGCATTTCAGCAGCAGTGGCCACGCGTGTCTTTATGTGGTCGCGGGGGACCTTGCGCAGCTTCAGCCCGAACGCCATGTTGTCATAGACGCTCATATGAGGGTAGAGTGCATAGTTCTGAAAGACCATTGCAATGTCACGGTCTTTGGGAGATACATCGTTTACGACTCTATCGCCGATAACAACCTCTCCAGAGGTGATCTCTTCGAGGCCGGCTATCATTCGCAGGCAGGTCGTCTTGCCGCAGCCCGACGGACCTACAAAAACCATGAACTCCTTGTTCTTGACCTCGAGGTCTACATTGTTGACGGCTGTGACTTCTTTGAAAGCCTTGGTGAGATTCTTGAGGATGACTTGCGCCATGTTAGAGGTTTCCTCCATCTTTCGCTTCGGGCTTGTCCCCATTTTGCCGAAGCAGCTAAGTTAATGATTTCCCCGGGACAGGGGGCGGTATAAGGACTACCGCAGCCATATAAAGAGATTATATGATGAGTAACGAGACCTGTCAAACAAACAAGCGTTTTTCGTATGATCGTATATCGTTTGACTGCCTGGCGCGCAGCCCGTAATATGATATCATCACAAATTTGGAGCACACGATGACAGCACACACGAAATATCTATGGTTCACTACAAATAAAAAGCGCGAACTGATAAATATAACCGGGCAATGTCAGGAGGCGCTGGAAGAGAGCGGCATTCACGAAGGTATGATGCTCGTTTCGGCTATGCATATCACAGCCGGAGTTTGGGTCAACGATAATGAACCCGGCATTTGGCAGGACGCTATGGACATGCTGGAAAAGCTTGCACCCGAAGGTCCCGATTATCGTCACCACCGCACGGGCGAAAGCAACGGCCATGCCCACCTCAAAAACCTGCTGATGCACCACCAGGTAATAATCCCTATAACAGACGGCAGGCTCGATCTGGGCCCATGGCAGACGATATTCTATGCCGAGTTCGACGGCCAGCGCCGTAAACGAGTGATTGTCAAGGTTATGGGAGAATAGCTTTACACTTCCATCACAACCGGCACAATCATAGGCCTGCGATGAGTCCGCTCATAAATAAACTTCGCGAGCGCTTTACGGCAGCCCGCTTTGACATCATCCAGGCCTTCGATGCCGTTGTCTTCTATCAAATCCTGCAGCTTTGCAAGCAGCACGCCTTTTGCCTCTTCGGTGATCTCGACGCCCAGATCTTCGCCGACAAACCCGCGTGAGAGAATATCAGGTCCTGTGACAATCTCCTTGCGCCCCTGGTCGATACCCATTACAGCAATAAGCACACCGTCCTGCGAAAGATGTTTGCGGTCGCGAAGGACCACATCCTCCACATCCCCTACCCCAAGCCCGTCAACCATAACCGTCCCGGCGGTCACTTTTTCAGTGACCTGGGCATTTTCACCGTCAGTCTCAAGGACATCGCCGGGATACATGCGAAATACCTGCTCGCTCGAATAGCCTAACCCAGCCGCCACATCCACAAACTTAGCGTAATGCCTTTGCTCGCCATGGACCGGCACAATATACTTCGGCTTCAATAGATTGAGCATAAGACGAATGTCTTCCTGATTGCCATGGCCGGAAACATGCACGTGCGTAAACGGCTCGTAGACCACATCCGCGCCATGCTTAAAGAGTCGATTGATCGTGCGCATGATCAGGTCTTCATTGCCCGGAATGGGAGTAGCGCTGATTATGACCGTGTCTCCCTCGTCTATCTTGATCTGCTTGTGCTCATCGCTGGCCATGCGCGATAGAGCCGAAAGAGGCTCGCCCTGGCTGCCTGTGGTCACAATCACGACTTCATCAGGGCTGAGATCATTGAGTTCGCTCAGTTGCAAACGCGCATCTTCAGGAACAATCAGATAGCCCAGTTCCTCGGCGATCCTGCAGTTTTCAGCCATGCTTCGGCCAACCACTGCAACTCGTCTGCCATTGCGGGCGGCAATGTTGTATACCTGCTGGATTCGATGGATATTAGAGGCGAAAGCGGCTATTATGATCCTGCCTTTGGCGCGTGGGAAGATCTTTTCAAATGTCTCGCCTACCACACTCTCGCTGGGGGTAAAGCCAGGCTTCTCAACATTGGTCGAGTCGCACAAAAACGCTAGCACGCCCTCTTCACCGACCTTAGCCAGACGGCTGACATCGGCAAGCTGACCGTCTATCGGGGTCTGGTCGAACTTGAAATCGCTGCTCTGGACAATTGTGCCCACTGGAGTCTTGATCACCATTCCTGAGGCATCGGGAATGCTGTGAGATACTCGAACGAACTCCACAGTAAACTCACCTATTTCGATAGTATCGCCGGACTGGACTTCGTAGAGCCGTGCAACATCATCGAGGTGATGCTCGCGTAGTTTATTAGATACAAACCCCAGGGTGAGAGGCGTCCCCCATACAGGCACGTCCAATCGGCGAAGCACATACGGCAGCGCGCCGATGTGGTCCTCATGGCCGTGTGTGAGCACAATACCCAGGACTTTCTCCGCGTTCTCCTCAAGAAATGTGATATCGGGGATTACTATATCGACCCCGAGCATATCCTCGTCGGGGAACATCAGGCCTGCGTCAACGATCAATATCTGATCGTTATATTGGTAAGCGGTCATGTTCTTTCCTATTTCCATGACACCGCCAAGGGGGATTATCTGCAGTTTTTGTGAGTCCATACTTGTTGCTTTATTCAAATTCCTTTTCTAACTTAGTTTTTTGAGTCGGCCGAGATCGGCAGCAGCCTTTGTGGGAGTAAACTCGATTATCGTATAGTCTACGATGCGCTTAATATAGAACGGATCATTTTTAAGTATCTCATCTATCTTGTCTCTCGAATCCAGATCGAATATTATGACTCCGCCGGTCCGCGGTTTCATCGGACCCGAACAGATGAGAATGCCTTCTTCGTTAAGCTTGTCTAAATATGCCAGGTGCGAAGGTAAAACGCGCTCGACTTCTTCAATTGGTTTTATGTATGAGCCGTATATTACGAACATCGCATTCACCTCGGACCGGGATATACTCAGTCTATCATGGCAAAGTATATCACGTTTCACATGTTAACTGCTACGTTTCGGGCTGCGTTTATGGACGGTATCTATCATTGACCGGCGAGACCAGACGCAAACAAGGTGGATAACATGACATCATCGCCTCAACCCATAGGGGTCAGTGTTGTGGCCATTTTTCTGTTGATCGGAGCCTTCTTCAGTCTCCTATGGATAGTGATGCTCTTCACATCACCAATAACGCGGGATGTTATAGCTGAGACATCCCGCTCGATCCCTGCTCTCGTGTTCATTGTTCTGGTAAATGCCGGACTTTCGCTTGCATGTGGAATAGGAATGCTAAACGGCCGCAATTGGGCGCGACTATTGTATATCGGTTTCATGCCGGTGATGATCTTGCTGGCTTTGTTCAATGGATTTCGACTCACCATGCTTGTCGGCATCGCTCAGTATATCATTTTTGCCATCATCCTGACCTGGCCATCCTCAGTAAACTATTTCACCGACTAACAAGCAATAGGCAGCAGATATTGCCGCCTATTACCTGTTACGTTATTTCCTATTTGCCCTTCACATATCCCCGCTCGATAGCCATCTCAGCGATCTGGACAGCATTCAAAGCGGCGCCTTTGCGAATGTTATCCGCAACGACCCACATATCCAGCGTGTTCGGATTGCAGGAGTCCTGGCGAATGCGGCCGACGTAGGTCGGATCGGTGCCCTCAGCAAAGAGCGGCATCGGGAAGCGGCCCGCAGCCGGATCATCGATTACTTCTATTCCCGGCCAATCGGCCAGAGCCTTACGCGCCTGGTCGGCTGTAATGGGCTTTTCGAACTCTACGTTCACCGTCTCTGAGTGCGCTCTAAAGACGGGCACGCGAACACATGTGGCTGAGACCGCCAGGTCCTCAATACCGAAAATCTTGCGGGTCTCTTTGATCATCTTGATCTCTTCGCCGAAGTAGCCGTCGAAATCATCTCTCAGAGTGCTTATCTGAGGGATCAGGTTCGCAAATATCTGAGCCGGGTAGACATCGTGAGTGATCTGTTTGCCCTCAGCATATTCCTTGGCCTGCTGCTTGAGCTCTTTGATCGCAGAACTGCCACTGCCTGAAACGGACTGGTATGTGGAAACGACTATACGCTTCATGTTGGCTATCTTATGCAGCGGAGCAAGAGCATGAACCATCTGAATGGTGCTGCAGTTTGGGTTGGAGACAAATCCCTGATGTTTTGCAATGGCATCACCATTCACTTCAGGCACTACCAGAGGCACGCGCGGGTCCATACGGAAATCATCGCCGTTGTCGACCACAAATGCACCTTTTTCGACCGCCATCCAGCCGAAGACCTGGCTTGCGCCCTTGGCGCCCTCTGTCCCGGCGAAAAATGCGATATCTATTCCATCGAATGCTTCAGCCGTGGTCTCTTTGACCTGGTACTCATCCCCATCTATCGTCTGCTTTCTAGACGACCTTGCGAGGATCACGAGGTCCGACATCGGGAAATTGCGACCACGCAGCACTTTGACCATTTCTTCGCCGACGGCACCTGCGCCGACGACTGCAACTTTGTACTTTGACACTTCCTGAAACTCCTCCTACAACAACTTGTCCAGTCCGTAGACCAGAGCTTTTATAGTAGACGCTCGCCGCACCGCGAGCAGAACGCCCGGCATAAAACTTGTTCTGTCAATACTATCGTGCCTGATCGTGAGAATCTGGCCGGTCCCACCGAAGAGAACTTCCTGATGGGCAACCAGTCCCGGCAGGCGCACACTGTGAATCTGAACCTCACTGTGCTTATCACCCCTGGCAGGGTCGTCATCGGAACCCAGCGGCTTCTCACACTCGAGCCCGGATTCCTGCCTGGACGCTTCGATCATCTCTGCTGTCTTTATGGCCGTCCCGGACGGTGAATCGACCTTCTTATCGTGGTGAAGCTCGATAATCTCCACATTGGGCATATACTTTGCAGCCTCGGCTGCAAACTTCATCATCAGCACAGCGCCGATTGCAAAGTTGGGTATCACCATCGCGCCCGTTCCGGTGCTTTCGGCCAGTTTGCCGATCTCATCAAGGTTCTGAGCGCTGATACCTGTGGTCCCAATAACCGGGACTACCCCGGCATGCAGCATTGCCCGCACATTATCCATATCGAACGGCTTGGCGAAATAGACAACCACATCCGGCTTCGACTCGGCAAGTAATTTTTTGAAATCCGCCTCTATATTAAAGCTCAAGCCGGGTACGCCCGCAGCTTCGGATGCGTTAGTGCCCGCGCCATATACGTCACATGCGCCGACAAGCTCCATATCATCAGCGCCCGCCACCGCTTTCATCACTTCGCGGCCCATTTTTCCGCATGCGCCAAGCACCGCGACTTTTATTTTATCAGGCATTTAATTCTCCGCATTACTGTTTGCTCAATTATCCAACGTTCGAATTCATCCGCAAGGCAGCCAATTACACTGACAGCATACTATCTTTAATCAGATCGGCATGCTTCTTGAAAGGACCTATGGCGGCAATCGCAAACTTCGAGTCGTCAAAAAGCTGCGAGGCGACCGACGCGACATCATCTTTTGTCACAGCCATGATCGAATCTATTATCTCTTCGAGCCTGACCAATCTGCCGAAGTACATCTCGCTCTTGGCAAGCCGACTCATCCTGTTGGACATACTCTCCTGACCAAGGACCAGCGCGCCTCGTATCTGGTTCTTTGCGCGCTCAAGCTCGGCATCGGTCACACTGCTCTTTTTAATATTGTCGCACTCGATCTGGGTAAGTTCGAGCACGTATTTGATATTCTGGATGCTGGTGCCGCCGTATATGGCAAACATGCCGGCCTCCTGGTATGAAGCAGAATATGAACCTATGGCATACGCCAGGCCGCGCTTTTCACGAATTTCCTGGAAGAGCCTTGAACTCATCCCTCCGCCAAGCGCCGAATCAATGGCAGCCAGGGCGTATTTCTCTTTGCAATCCTGAGCATAGCCGTGAGTGCCCAGGCAAAAGTGCACCTGTTGAGTCGATTTATCAATGACCCGCACATCCAGATGGACCTGGGCATCATGCATTACCCTGGGAGTTCTTTTGCCGGAAAGATCACCAAATGCTTTTGCCACCAGATCGACAAACTCGCGGTGATCTATGTTGCCTGCGGCGGAAATTACGAGCGCGTCCGGGCAGTATAACTCATGCAGATAAGCGAGCAAGTCATCACGCGTCAGATTCTTGACGACCACGCTGGAGCCGATGACCGAGTTGCCAAGCCGATGGCCCTTCCATAGCACCTCCGCAAGCAGATCGTGCACATGGTCTTCGGGAGTGTCCTGATGACGGCCGATCTCCTCAAGGACGACATTTTTCTCGCGGTCCATTTCGACCGGATCAAGAACGGAATTCAGGACCATATCCGATACGATGTCAACCGCTTTCGACAGATGCTCGCGCAGCACTTTGGCGTAATAGCAGGTGAACTCTTTATCGGTAAAGGCGTTCAAGTGCCCGCCGAGACCGTCCATTTCATCGGCAATCTGTTTCGCGCTGCGGGTGTGCGTACCCTTAAAAAGCATATGCTCAATAAAGTGGCTGATCCCCATGCGCGAGTCGATCTCGTCACGAGAACCCGCGTGCGCCCATATCCCAACAGACACGCTGTCGACATAGGGCACGTGTTCGCTTAAAATCCGCACTCCGTTTGGAAGAACCGTCTTGCTAACCACGATTTACCTTTCATCGCCAAAATGGCCAAAATGCCACCGTATGTCCCGCACTCAATAACGCGGATAACACTCCCGGTGGCATGAAAAGTCTAAAAGTTGTAAAGTCTAAAAGTCAAAAAGTTAAGCGTCCGGATTACATTCGCCTTAACTTTCTGACCTTTTGACATATTGACTTTTTGACTTACTGATTATCTCTTGGGACGAAATCTCGCTCCAGGCCCGTCACCGCCTTCACGCGGTCCACGATCACGGTAACCTCCACGGTCGCCGCCATGCGGTCGCCCGCCGCCGCGTCCGCCGCGAGGCTCGGGGGGCGGCGCTACGTAGTCTTCGTCACCCTCGATCAAACCACGGCGTGTCAGACGAATCTTTCCATCGGGACTAATCTCGATTACCTTAACCAGCAGCTCATCGCCAAGCTGGCAGACATCTTCCGTCCGCTCGACACGTTCTTTGGCAAGTTGGGAGATATGAACCAGACCATCCTTGCCGGGAGTAAGCTCCACAAATGCACCGAATGGCTCGATCCGGGTCACCTTGCCGGTATATACCTCGCCGACCTGGACCTCTTTGGTGATGTCCTCGACGATCTTCTTAGCTCTCTCGCCACCGGCAGCATCGACCGCAGTTATATAGACATGGCCGTCCTGCTCGATATCGAGCTTCGCGCCGGTTTCGGCTTCGATCTTTTTAATGACCTTGCCGCCTGGGCCTATTATGTCACCGATCTTGTCGGGGTGGATTTCCACGACAAATACTCTCGGCGCATACTCGCTCATGTTCTCCCTTGCTTCAGGGATCGCACTGGCGATAACGTCCAGAATCTTCATTCTGGCTTCTTTGGCCTTCTGCAAAGCTCCCTCTACTACGTCGCGAGTGAGACCATCAGTCTTGGTGTCCACCTGAATTGCAGTCACGCCATTGCGGCTTCCGGCAACCTTGAAGTCCATGTCACCATGGAAGTCCTCAAGACCCTGGATGTCTGTAAGCAGGACTTTCTTATCTTCACCGGTAATCAGACCGATCGAAATACCTGCAACAGGTGCCTTAAGCTTCACTCCCGCATCCAATAATGCGAGGGTACATCCGCAGGTGCTTGCCATCGATGTGGAGCCGTTAGACTCCATAACATCGGATGTCACCAGCATAGCGTATGGAAATTCCTCAGTCGGAGGAATCATAGGCCGAAGAGCCTTCTCCGCAAGCGCGCCATGACCGACTTCACGTCTTCCGGCGCCCCTCAGCGGGCTGACTTCGCCGACGCTGTATGGTGGGAAATTATAGAAGTGCATAAAGCGCTTCTCTGTGTCTTCCTCGAGGCTGTCCACTTTCTGCGCATCATCCAGTGAGCCGAGTGTAAGTGCAGTAAGCACCTGTGTCTGTCCTCTTGAAAACAGAGCTGACCCGTGAACTCTCGGCAGGAAACCGACTTCGGCCTTAAGTGGGCGGATTTCGTCCAGAGCCCGGCCGTCGGCGCGCGCGCCCTCTTCGAGGATCATCCGGCGAACCTGCTTTTTAATTACCTTATAGACGATCTCGCCGATCTCTGCTTCGCGCTCAGGATATTCTTCAGCCAACTCATTCTTTAGCTGCGCTTCCAGATCGAAAATTGCCTTTTCTTTAGCTGCGTTTTCGGGATTCTTTATAAACTCGGCTATCCGAGGGGCAATCTTTGGAGCGATCTCTTCATAGAGTTCGGGGTCCGGCGCAAGAATCGGAACCTCAACTTTAGGCTTGCCGACTTTCTCGATCAGTTCACGCTGAAGCGCAACAAGTTTGTCTATCGCTTCGTGCGCAAAATCCATCGCTATCATCAATTCGTCTTCGGTCGCTTCGCCCGCTTCGAGCTCGATCTCCATGACCTTGCCGTCCATGCCCGCGACCACAAGTTCCATATCGGACTCATTGATCTGCTCGATTGACGGGTTCAGGACGAGTTCGCCGTTGACTCTGCAGACCCTGACGCAAGCCAACGGACCGCCCCAGGGAATATCAGATATCGCGAGTGCAGCCGATGCAGCCGTAACCGCCAGAACATCAGCGGGTGACTCCGGCTCCATTGAAATAGGCATCGCGATGACCTGAACGTCATTTCGCATGCCGTCGGGGAAAAGCGGCCTCATAGGCCTGTCGATTAAACGAGAGGTGAGAACAGCCTTCTCAGAGGGACGTCCGCCCCTTTTCACAAAACCGCCGGGGATCTTACCGACGGCGTATTTCCTCTCTTCATAATCGCAAATAAGAGGGAAGAAGTTCATTCCTTCCCTCGGTTTAGCGCTCATGGTTGCCGTGGCCATAACTATGGTTTCGCCACAGCTCAGCAATACCGCGCCATTAGCCTGGTTTGCTATACGTCCCGTCTCCAGGGCAATAGTCTTACCGCCAAGCTCAATCTCCACTTTGTTAATTGTCATTCCGAATATATTGTCTCCTAGCGTCTAATGCCGAGCCGAGCAATTACCTCACGATATCGGGTGATATCCTTGTTGCTCAGATAGTTCAGAAGCCTTCTACGCTGGCCGACCATCATCAGTAAGCCTCTTCTGGAGTGGTGATCTTTCTTGTGCTCCTTCAGATGCTCGGTGAGCTGGTTGATCCGAGCGCTGAGCAGTGCTATCTGAACCTCAGGCGAACCCGTATCGCCGTCGTGCTGCTTGTACTCGTCTATTAATACTGTTTTCTTTTCTTTAACAAGCGCCAATTAATTGCACCTCCAAATCAAAATGCAAAAGCCTGTCTGTCAGCCTCAATGCCGCCCCACATAGCTTTTGCATTTCGACTCATACCTTGTGAGTGTACCACAAATAAGAATCGACTGTCAAATCTACTTCGACAAACCTAATTTTGTAAGTTCCGCGCGTATTGCCTTCTCCCCGGGGTCACCTCTAAAGACTGTCTTCACTACCGCATTTTTGTCGAGCACGAACGTGACCGGTATGCCGCTGACACCATAAATATCGGCTACTTTCATGCCCTGATCCGTACCTCCGAAAGCCACAGGAAATGTTACGGACTTTGACTTCATGAAATCCCGAGCGTCCTTGGCGCTTCTATCAAAGCTGACGCCGACTATCTCCAGCCCAGCAGAGTGAAGGTCGTTGTATATCTTTTGAACCACCGGGACCTCAGTACGGCAGTGCGGACACCAACTTGCCCAGTATACCAGAAGCATAGGTTTTCCGAAATAGCTCGAGAGCTTTATCGCGCTTTTCCCATCCACACTCGTCAGTTGAAAGTCAGACGCCTTGCTGCCTACCGATACCACAGCGCTCGCAGACGCAACTAATGCGAAAATCGCCAATATGACGACTGACAGGGTCATATACTTTTTTGTTGTCATGCACGTCCTCCGTTTGCAAAAACTGCATAAATTTGTGCTTTGAATATATACCCCAATTTTGTTGACACGCTCTATATGGGTAACTATAATGCTCGTGTTAGATATAGTGCGTTTAGCCACACTAACATGTTCAGAAATAACATATATCGCGGGGATGGATGGATGGAATTTACAAACGACTATCTGGCCTATATGGGCAAAGCGCCCAAACGTGTGCCGCATTGGGAGCATTGGTCGTGCCCCGATGCAGAGACCTTTCTGACGGGTATCGATTACTATGAACACCCGAAGCGCTGTCGTCAAAAACTTCGGGAGCTATATCCGCAGCTTGCTCTTCCGGTATTCGAGACGGATGATCCTAAGCCGCGTCCCACTCTCGGTTCCGATGGGGATACCGCAAATACGGACGGCGAAGGCCTCCATCATGTCCGCTGGGGCGATTCCGAGACGAGTCACTGGGACTGGGGAAATCGGTTCAAAAGCGCAGAGGACGTGTTTGCCTACTCTCCGCTTGAAAATATCGATCTGACCGGCGTGCCGATTAATGAAGGTCGGGACTATTCGAGCGTTGACGTAATATACAATGCATATCGACCGGGATTTCCAGCCGAGTGGGGAGACACTGCGCCCGAAGGCTCAACGGCAATGGTCAGCTTCTACAATACTACTTTTATGTGGCCGCTGCTGACATTCGGGTGGGAGCTTTTTCTTGAGACTTGCCTGGATGACAGGTTCGAGCGCATAATGGACGAATTCGCAGAAATCAACAGGCGGCTCTTCACGGCTTTTGCCAAGCTGCCGGTCAATTTCGTCGTCTGCCATGACGATATCGTAAACACCAGGGGTCCTGTCTGCTCACCAGCTTGGATGAATAAGTATGTGTTCCCCAGATATGAGGAGTATTGGAGCATACTCAAAGCCGGCGGTAAAAGGACTATCTTTATGTCCGACGGATGCATGGACCGTTATGCAGACGATGTTATGGCATGTGGTGCGACAGGCATCATCACTGAACCCCATACTGACTTCAAAGCTATTGCACACAGATACGGTGATATTTTTCTTGCGGGTGAAGGGGATGTGCGCATACTTATGCGAAATAATCCCACGGAGATACGCGCCATGGTCGAGAGCATGGTGGAGACTGCCAAAATATGCGGCGGCTACTTTATGTGCATCGGAAACCAGATCCCATGGAACACGCCGCCGGAAGCCATTAAACTATACCTTGACCTTTCAGCCGAACTCGCTCATCGATAAACGGCACTGTATCGGGCCACTAAAGATGAATATTGGGAGGCTGCGTCCTCTCCCGTGGGAGAGGGCCGGGGCGAGGTTTAGCTATGCAGACTTGCGCTTGACTTTGCAGGGCCTTATGTTCCACGTAAATGCCAGCAGCGCTCCCGCAAGGAATGTGCAGCCCAGAATGCCGTATATGACTATATGCCATGCTGCGCTCTTGCCGTATGTTGCGCCGAAATGGTCAAGCATCCAGCCAAAGCCCTTGGCCTCCACCATTCTGCCTATATAACCAAACAAACCGATAAACCCGGCTGCAGTGCCTATCGCTTTTTTCGATGTCAGGTCCAGAGCAATGATTGCGATCAGGTTAATGACCGGATACACAAAGAACCCCACAAGCCCGAGCATTACCATGTCCAGCCATATCATACTCGGCGGAGTGAACAGAATAGTTGTGAACGCGCCCAATACCGGTATCATACACAGTGTGCAGATCATGCCGCGGCGCCCGCCGACCTTGTCCGATATCCACCCGAAAAAGATAGTCGATGGGATCCCGCCGAACTCGGTTATGAGCACCGCAATACCGCCGCCAATCAGTGTGGCATCTTTCATCTCGCGCAGATACATTGGACCCCAGTCGAGCATACTGTAACGCGAGACATAGGTAAAAAAGTTGGCAACGGCAAGAAGCCAGATGAGCTTGTTCTTTAGAACATTGTTGACGAAAAGCTCTTTTGTGGTGAGTTCGCGCTCGAGGTTCGTGCACTCTTCCTGCGCAGCGGGATAATCATTACGATACTCCTCAACCGGCGGAAGCCCGACCGACTGCGGGGTATCGCAGAGCCTAAAGAATATATATATAGAACATGCCAGCGCGATTGCTCCGGGCACGTAAAACGCATATTGCCACCCGCCGAAGGACGTGACCGCCCAGGCCGTTACAACACCGGCAAGCCCGCCGCCGACATTGTGAGCGGTGTTCCATATACTGAATGTCAGGCCGCGCTCGCGCTCACTAAACCAGTGGCCCATTGATCGACCGCAGGGAGGCCAGCCCATTCCCTGAAAGAAACCGTTAAGAGCCCACAACCAGATGTGTATGTTTAGGTTCTGCACACCGCCGAAGGCAAAGTTGCAGATCGCGGTAAGAAACAGCCCGAGCGCCATAAACTTGCGGGGGTTGCTTCTGTCCGATACTGCGCCCATAAGGAATTTGCCCAGACCGTATGTGGCGGCCGAGATCGCGAGGATGCTACCGATATCGGACTTGGTGTAGTGAAGCGCCCCCTGTATGTCCTTGGAGACTACAGAGAAGTTATTGCGGACCAGATAGAACATCGCATACCCGATGAACGTCGACTCCATCACTCGCCATCGGTATTTTGGATAACGCTTCTTTACTTCATCATCAGGCAGTCGCTTTTGCTGCGGCGCCGGCGCCAGAAAATTCATAATGCTTCCTCGTCATTATTAGGTCGGTGGGTAAATTACTGTGTGAAAAGTACCACAACGCAGAGGCTGTTGTCAACCGAAATCCTGTCGGATGAGGAAAACACGCGTGATATTGAGCATTCCGGACAATTGGATGAGTGGTCAATCCGCCAAGCTGATAAAACTACATTTTGACATGTTTCTTTGAGACTACTCGCAGCATTACAGGCATTTGACCGGAGTTTAGCTGGTCCGCAGCTTGCTTGGCTTGTCTCAGGTTGACAAACCCTGCTATCTCAGCTTCTGATCCCAGAATAGGCTCGTTGATTTTGGGAGAAGTAATAAGCCGATCATTAAAGAAAACAGCCAGATAATCGTCCACATGCTCTCTGGTAAAATTGCTGAACTTTCGAGCGCCATCAGCATTAAACTCAATGCAAACCACAATCTGGTTTACCCGATTGATGTTTGCTTTAGCGTTGGGCAGCACATCTCGACCCGTCAGAATGGGCTTATTGTTGGATACATCGACAACTTTTACTAACACGTCGTTTGGATTATTTATACTGTTTATGGCGTTTCTCTTCGAGTCTGTGAAAATGTATCCCGCGTTCGGCATCGTGGGAGCTTCCATACGCCACTTGCCAATCGGATTTTTTTGACCCTGAATATCCTTGAGGAAATAAAACTCCAGCTTCCCGCTTGCAATGAGCTGGGATAGCACGGTTTTGCTGTTGATACTATCCGGTATCACAAACTCCAATGCATCGCCGCGTAGTTCGACACTTGGGTCTATCACTCCATCAACGCCGGCAAGCCGCCGTTCCAGTAAGTCTCGAGTCTCCTCGAGTATCTTTGCACGTCCGTTCTTTGTCGTAGACCAGTAGACCTTGGCAGTCGGGTCCGGCTGGACGACTATTAACAAACCCTTGCCGCCGGTTCTCCCAACGAGGCTATTGCACCCCGAAATCAGGACCGACATTATCAGCAATAATGCAAATAAACAACGGCTGCTTGGCATTTTTTCCTCCTAAGTAAAGTACGGCCATAAACTTGTATCAAGGAAGTACTCTGAAGATACGGTATTAAAACCAAGACGTGCATTTTACTTAGCGTAAATTGCTTTGATCGAACCGCTTATGTCATTATATTCTTCACAATCACCATAATTCCTGCCAAAAGTTGTTGAACTTATCGGATGACAAATGCAGTCGAGTCTCGTCTAATAATATATCTAGCTCTGCAGGGAGGAAACAAATGAAACAGACTATAGTTTACATTGCCGCTGTGCTTGCGCTGGCGAGCGCCGGCATGGCTGCCACTGTATCAAGCCCAAAATCGATTGCTCTGACTGTATATAACGGCAACTTCGCACTGGTCAAGGACACCCGCGCGGTGAGCCTGACACAGGGAGCGAACTCGATAGATGTCGAGGATGTGGCTGCAAAGATCGACCCGACCAGCGTGCTGTTTAAGTCCCTCACGGCTCCTAATTCGGTCTCGATCCTGGAGCAGAACTATCAGTATGACCTCATCAGCCCGGACAATATTCTCAATAAGTCCGTCGGCCAGAGAGTTGTGTTCACCAATTTCAGTATGGACGGCTCCATGCGCCAGCAGGAGGGTATTCTTTTGAACCCTCCGGCTAACGGCGGCATTGTAATCAGGACGGACGACGGTAACCTGGTGATGAACCCGTCGGGTCAGATAACTTTGAAGCAGATGCCCGAAGGCCTGCACCCCAAGCCGACTCTCAACTGGCTGGTTGCCAGTAATAAGGCGTGTGATCAGAATGTCGAGATCAGCTATATAACGGATGGGATAGGCTGGAAGGCCGATTACGTTGCACTGGTCAATAAAGACGACTCGGCTCTGGATCTGGCGGGATGGGTAACACTCAACAACCAGAGCGGCGCCACATACCAAAATGCCAAGCTGACTTTGATGGCGGGTGATGTGCGAAGGATGCAGAACACATATCGCTACGATAAGTCTGAGATCCCTACCAGTGCCCTTTATGCAGCCAGCGCGCCTCAATTTGAAGAGAAGAGCTTCTCTGAGTATCACATGTATACGATGGATCGTCCGACTGATATTCGAGATAACGAAACCAAACAGCTCTCACTGCTCAACGCATCCAACGCCGGTGTAAAGAAAGAGATGATCTATGACGCTCGCGGCGACTGGTTCAAGAGTTGGTTCTATCCGGGCAGAAAAGAATACGACCCGGGCAGCGGCTACGACACGTCGGACTATCACAAAGTGAATGTCATCTTAGAGCTCAAGAACTCCAAGGAAAACCACATGGGCATGCCTCTTCCGGCGGGCAAGATCAGGGTCTACAAGTTCGACGACACAGGCAGCCAGCAGTTTATCGGTGAAGATGCTATCGACCATACTCCTAAGGATGAAAAAATTCGGCTGTATATAGGCGATGCGTTTGATGTTGTGGGTGACTACAAGCGCACGAATTATAGAAAAATAGCCGCAAATGTAGTCGAGGAGAGTTTCGAGGTCAAGATCAGAAACCATAAGGATGTGCCTGTAGAAGTCAAGGTGGTCGACCATGTATGGTCCGACTGGAAAGTTGTCAAATCTACCTGTGACTACGTCAAAAAGGACGCAAGCACTATCGAGTTTCCGGTGAATGTGCCCAAGGACGGCGAGGTAACCATCACATATACGATCAGGACCAGTTGGTAGTCAAGTGGAGAGTAGAAGGTGGAAAGCGAAGAGCATCTCCACCTTCACTCCGTTCCTGTCAGTCCAACTTCACGACAGCATAGTTCTTCTTGCCTCTTCTGATCAAAAGCAGAGCGCCATGTATGAAATCGGACGCTTTAGGCTGGAAGTCTATATCAGAGACTCGCTGGTTATTAATATATACTCCCCCGGCGCCTATCTGGCGCCTTGCTTCGGACTTTGAAGCTATCAGGCCGCTGTCGACCGCAAGCTGCAAGGCATTGGGAACCGATTCGACTGACTCATAGTTCAACGCAGGCGCGCTCTCCACAGCCGCAAGCAGCGTCTTCAGATCGACACTCGCAAGGTCGCTGTCACCGAAGAGAGCCTGGCTTGCCGCAACCACTTTATCTGCTTCGGTCTTATCGTGGATGATAGCAGTCACTTCATAGGCCAGTTTCTTCTGCGCTTCGCGGCGTTCAGGCTGGGTTTCAACCTTATTGATCAGGTCAGATATCTCCTCATGGCTCAGAAGAGTGAAGTACTTAAGATATTTCACGACGTCGCGGTCGTCCGTATTCACGAAATACTGATACAGCGCGTAGGGCGAAGTCAGCTCAGCATCAAGCCAGATTGCGCCTGCCTCTGACTTGCCGAACTTCTGGCCCGCAGCATTGGTGACCAGCGGGAAGGTGAGACAGTATGCCTGTTTTGAAAGCTTTCTTCTCACCAACTCTATCCCGGCGGTCATGTTGCCCCACTGGTCGGCGCCTCCGACCTGCAATTTGCAGTCACACTCTTTGTAGAGATGATAGAAGTCATACGCCTGCAGCAGCATGTAGCTGAACTCGGTGTAGGATATACCGACTTCGTCCCTTTCGAGCCTGGCGCTGATAGAGTCCTTGGCCATCATCATATTGACGCTGAAATGCTTGCCCACATCACGCAAAAACTCAATCGCCGTGATGGGAGCGACCCAGTCATAGTTATTGACCACCCGAACGCCGGTGGAGCCGGACGGATCGAGTATTCTCTCTATCTGCGAGCGGATTCCCGCAACATACCCATCGACTGTCTCCTTGGTGTTGAGCGTACGCTCGGTCGTCTTGCCGCTTGGGTCACCGATCAGGCCTGTCGCGCCGCCAACCAGCGCTATGGGCTTGTGTCCGGCAAGCTGGAAGCGTTTGAGTGTAAGCAGAGGCAGCAGGCTGCCTATGTGCAGGCTGGCTGCAGTCGGGTCGAAGCCGCAATACAGGGTTTGGCCGGCCTTTGCAAGAAGCTCGGGAATTCCCTCCGGATCCGAACTCTGGAATATAATGTCTCGCCATTTCAAGTCTTCGTAAATCGTCATTTCATCACCCTGTATAATAATATTTTCGGCTTCGCCTATAGTCATTGTAGACTCAGTCCGTATTCATGGTAATAGGGGCAAGCGAGGAAGTCAAATCAGGACGGAACAGGTGACGGGGCAGGTTAATGCGATTTACGTTTGATCGGGGCGCAAGATATACTCGCGCCCCGTATAGCATTATTTCGAGGGTTTTCGCCTGGAGGCAAAGCCCGCCAGACCGACCAGCCCTGCAATCAGCGCGACTACACTGCCGGGCTCTGGTGTGGTAATCGGGCGGAGGACTATATCGCGCGATTCATGAGTTATCTCATTGTACGCGCCGGACACGATCCAGCCGTTGTCGTTGATCCCTCTGAAGTTCTCAAGATGCCAACCGCTCTCCGGGTCAATCAGGTTTTGAACTGAAACCAGGCCATCATCCGCATCCCAAATGTAGTTTCCGCCTGTATAGGTATCGCCAATGTGAGTGCATCCTTCCAATAACACCTGGCCGTTATTGTTAAGGGCATCGCACCAAAAGTCATTACCCACGCCGGGTGTAATATCCAGCATCCCATCTGCTGAGCTCCATAAGAAGACGTGTGTCTCATTATTACCGCTGTATATGGTTCCGGTAACCTGGTTTTGATCATTCAGGAAATTGCATCTCAGTGTCTGATTCTCGGCAGGGCTTAGTATTTCACTATAGCTGCCGTCGCCTGACCATATCGCATCTCGATACTCCGGCACGCTGTATACATATGGCGGCCCATCAACAATATCCGGCAGCGGTATGGGCACATCACTGATGATGGTATTCAAGCCTTTTTGGTAAGTTCCGAGATAGTAGCCGTTGTTGTTGAAACCATTGACAGTCCATACATCCGATCCGGCAGGAAGAGGAGGAGCCGATATACCGGTGCCCTGCGTCCAGATAAAGGTGGATGTGCGGCTTAGGATTGAACCGTTGCTGTTGCCAAGCACAACGCCTGAATCGTTGATAGATGTATTGGAGCCACTAAGATAATAAGAGACCTGCATGTGCGGCAGATCGGTGATAGACCCATCTGCATTCCACACACAATATTGGTCTTCACCGTTTCTCATTGAATAAAACCCGACAATCGCTCCAGAGTTGTTGATATCTCTAGCGATGTGCATCTGATCTGTGAACCCAGTTGCGCCGGTGGTTGTATTGTATCTATAGATACCCCAAGTGCTCGTGCTTCGCTGATAAGCGCTGCCATAAATCACGCCTGAGTTGTTGATACCCAAAGCAGTGTTGATATAGATATCCTGAGTTCCAACAATATCCACTACTTCATACTTGCTTGCAACTTTTGCGCATACCGGCGCGGCAGCAAGCACCACAAACGCGCAAACGAGCGCGCCATATTTCAATATCTTTTCCATCTTTGCCTCCCTCGTGTTTTTCCATCTAATATATCGGGAGTAAAGCGGGGAGGCTTTAGCTCAGACGGCTCACGAACTCGCGCATGGCCTGCTGCGCGCGCGCCACTTTCATCTCTTTGCGCATCTTTTTGGGGTGTTTTTCGAGTATAGGAGGAAGAATACCGAAGTTGGAGTTCATCGGCTCGAAATCGTCTATCGGGCAGTTTGCTACGTGATCCAGCAATGCGCCTATGACTGTCTCCTTGGGCGGGATGACGGGCGATTGTCCAAGCGCGACCCTCGCGGCATTGATTCCGGCAACTATCCCCGACGCAGCCGACTCCATATACCCCTCCACTCCTACAACCTGGCCTGCAAAGAAGAGACCCATATCAACTTTAGTGTGCAGCGCGGCTGTGAGCAGATTGGGCGAGCCGATATACGTATTGCGATGGACTGCGCCGTACCTTACAAACTCGGCATGCTCCAGACCAGGGATCATCCTAAAGACCCGGTCCTGCTCGCCCTGCCTGAGTTGGGTCTGGAAACCGACCAGGCCATAGACAGTGCCCTCGGCATTTTCCTGCCTGAGTTGGACTACTGCATGGGGCCTACGGCCTGTATGCGGGTCAGTCAGGCCGACAGGCTTTATGGTGCCGTAGGCGAGCGTATCCCTACCCCGCTTTGCGATCACTTCAACAGGCAGGCAACCTTCGAAATACTGCGCGTCCTTTTCTTCCTCCAGGTGCAGATCAGCTATCTTAGCATCTACCAGAGCATCAATAAACGCCTCATACTCTTCGCGTGTCATGGGGCAGTTTATATACGCGGCCTCGCCCTTGTCATAGCGAGACTGTTTGAAACACTTGTTGTAATCGATGCTGTCTGCATCCACAGAGGGCGCAATAGCGTCGAAGAAGTGGAGATTATTTGCTCCGGTAAGCTCACGGATACTTTCTGAAAGCGCGGGAGATGTGAGAGGACCGGTCGCTATTATACAGGGTCTGTCGGTCGGAATCTGTGTGACCTGTTCGCGGATGACTTCGATATTGGGATTGCTCTCAATAGCGTTAGTGACCAGTTCGCCGAAGCGCTCTCTGTCCACACATAGTGCATCGCCTCCCGGAACTGATGCTTTTGCCGCACATTCGAGTATGATCGAGCCCATAGCGCGCATCTCTTCTTTGAGCAGGCCGTGCGCTGTCATAGGCGAGTTGGACTTAAGCGAACTCGAGCACACCAGTTCACCGAGGTTGCCTGAGCGGTGCGCAGGTGTCATCACGACAGGTCTCATCTCATAGAGCCTGACATGCAATCCCCTATTAGCAATTTGAAAGGCGGCCTCGCACCCGGCAAGCCCGCCTCCTATGATCGTTATATAATCCATGCTTACATCATGCAGCTTGTGCCAGGTGCAGGTTCTCAAGGACTATTTCAGGCAGTTCGCCTTTACCTAACACTTCCTTGGCATCGAGGATTTCTATTCCGACAAGTGTTTCACCCGGACCGATGTTCAATGCTATCTCCTCGTTTAACCGCAATGTCCGGCACTCCTGACCGTCTTCAATAAGCTTTATATACAAAGCGTCAATTTCAGGATCATAGCTAATCTTCATGTTATCTTCCACACTAAAAGTATTACGCGTAAGGTAATTGCAGAAATCCATATTACTGTCATTTCGAGCGCAGCGAGAAATCTGCTTTTACAACGTCAGGTTCAAAGCAGATTCCTCACATTCGTTCGGAATGACTATATTTGAAACGGATGACTTAATTTGATGCGTTCATATTTTACAATAGGCTTGTGCAGACAGTTATTATCACCATTTCATCCGATTCTTCTTTGATAACCGAATTAACTTTATCAAAAGTGCATAGATGCGCGGATTTCTTCCATACTTACCCGCGCTACTTTTCGAGCTTTTTCGGCTCCTGCGGCCAGAATCTCATCAAATTTTTCAGGATGACCGATAAGATCATTCCGGCGCTCGCGGATAGGGGCGAGCCGATCATTCAGGAAAGTTGACAGGCGCTTCTTGCACTCCATGCAGCCTATCGTGCCTGCTGTGCAGTCATCATGCATATCAGCCTTGCCATAGACATCCAGCATTGCATAGACGGCGCAGCCCTCAGGATGACCCGGATCGTTCTTGCGAATCTTCAGAGGGTCGGTGAACATAGTGCGCACCTTAGCCGTCGTCTCCTCCGCACTGTCGCAAATATATATGGCGTTATTATAGCTCTTGGACATCTTGCGACCGTCGAGACCAGGCATGGCGGCGTACTTTGTGAGCAGACCCTTGCATTCCGGGAATATCTCGCCGAAGATGCTGTTGAACCGTCTGCCTATCTCACGCGTGAGTTCCAAATGCGGAAGCTGGTCCTGGCCGACCGGCACCGCGTCGGCTTTATATATAAGAATGTCGCCAGCCATAAGGACGGGATAGCCCATAAGACCGTAGCTGACCGACTCTATATGAAGCTGCTCTTTCTTCTCTTTGAAAGTCGGCACGCGCTCCAGCCAGCCGATGGGCGTGGACATGCTCAGCAGCAGGAACAGCTCAGCATGCTCCTTGATATCCGACTGAACGAAGATGGCGCACTTTTCCGGGTCCAAACCAGCAGCCAGAAAGTCGACAGCGACTTCACGCCTGTACTTTGCTATCTCCTCTGTTCGGTCGAGCATAGTGGTCAGGGCATGCCAGTCCGCTATGAAATAGAAAGCTTCGTATTCGTCTTGCAGCTTGACCCAGTTGGCCAGCGCGCCCTCCAGATTGCCCAAATGAAGCAGCCCGGTCGGCTGCATGCCAGAAAGTAATCTACCTTTACTCATCCTCATTAAACCCCAACAAATAAATGAAGTAAGAACCTGCTCGGCGGCTCCATTATCGAGCGTAAAATGTCAGGCGCAAGGAATATCAGCGCCAGAAAAATTATGAATCCATACCGAGCCATAAACATATCATACCTGCGCGCCTGCTCAACCGGCAGCAGCGAAGAGACGATGTGAGAGCCGTCCAGCGGAGCTATGGGTATCAGGTTGAAAATTGCGAGCGCGATGCTGATAAGAGTGATTACAAACAGAAACTCAGTCACGCTACTGGTCATATACCCCGAAAAAAGCCGAAGAGCAGTCCCTACAACCAGCGCGGTCAGCAGATTTGAGAGCGGTCCCCAGAGCGAAACCCATAAATTATCCCATCTTGGGCTGCGAAAGTTGCCCGGATTGATACGCACGGGCTTGCCCCAGCCGATCCCGAACCCCGCAAGAGAAGACACAACCATCATTATTGTGCCTATCGGATCAAGATGATCGAATGGATTGAGCGATATGCGTCCCTGCGCCTTTGGTGTATCATCACCAGCCTTCCATGCCGAGTAAGCATGAGCAAACTCATGGATAGTGATGCATACGACCAGAGCGATCATCGAAAGAACGAACTGGTATGGGTTAAAATTATTGAACATAACTAGACTTTCGTTTCTGAACCCTTGAACCTCTCAGGCAGTAAATCGCAGGATACAAGATCGTCCATACTCTCCCGCCGCGCGACCAGATCGGCATGCCCGTCCGCGACAAACACCACAGGCGGTCGCGTAAACCGGTTATAGTTGCTGGCCATAGAATGATTATACGCTCCCGTGGTCTGTACGGCCAACAGGTCGCCTGTCTTTGCCTCAGGCAGCAGGATATCTGTAATGAGATTATCGGTCTCACAGTGCTTGCCGCAGACCGTATATAAATTTGACGGCTCATCGCCTGCGCGATTTGCCAATATCGCCGAGTACTGCGCGTCATACAGAGCCGGACGGGGATTGTCCGAAAGACCGCCGTCCACCGGCAGGTATGTCCGTGTGCCCGGGTCCTCGGAGATATCCACTTGCTTGGGAGCGCCGACTGTGTAGATCGTAGTGCCGGCCTCGCCGACAACGGACCTGCCGGGCTCCAATATCAGATGCGGTTTGTCTATTCCCCTTACGCCACAGGCAGCAATCACGGCTTCGCTGATAACCTTGGCGAACTCGTCTATGCTGGGAGGATCGTGCTCTTCAAGGTATCTGACACCCAGGCCGCCGCCTATATCCAGGACCTCGATCACTGTGCCGGTCTCACTCTTTATCCGCTTGATGAAATCGGCCATGATCGGAGCCGAATCGATGAACGGCGAAAGATCGAAGAGCTGGCTGCCGACATGGCAGTGTACACCCCTCAGTGCAATACCCTTGCATCCGAGCGCCTGCTTTACAGCCTTCATAGCCGAGCCGTCTTTTATATTGAAGCCGAACTTGCTGTCTTCCTGGCCGGTGCGGATCAGTCTATGAGTGTGAGGGTCTACACCCGGATTGCACCTGAGCAGTATATCCTGAGTCTTGCCTGCATCTTGTGCGATTGCGCTGAGCAGTTCGAGCTCTATGAAACTGTCGACAACTACATATTTCGCGCCATATCCGACAGCCATCTCAAGCTCATCAGCAGATTTGAAGTTGCCATGGACCAGTATGCGCTCCATCGGAAAGCCCGCGCATTTGGCCGTATAAAGCTCGCCTGCGCTTGCGACATCCAGCCACATGCATTCCTGGTCGGCTAAAGCGCACATTGCAGTCACAATAAACGCCTTGCTTGCGTATGCTATATCCGCATCACCATATTCACGAGCAAATGCCTGCCTGTAAGCCCGGCATTTATCGCGAATTAATTTTTCGTCCATTACGTATAATGGCGTGCCGAACTCTGCCGCCAGATCAGCCGAATCACAACCGCCAATTTCAAGGTGATCGCGGCTGTTTACTCTTTGTGTTCCAAGCAACATCATAGACAGATAATTACCCTTCCATGCATATACAAAAAAAGGAACCAGCCCACATCAAAGCCGGTTCAAGAAATAATTTAACATACAAACTAACATAAGTCAAACTTTGGAGCTTATCGAAGATGTTGATTCGGACCACATCGGCATCGTTGTTGCCGACAACGAGAATGCAATCACCACGGCTGAGGGTAACAATCACAACCGATCAGGCGTGGGTATATGATGCTGAGCAGATACTATTGTCGACATCCGTATCAGTCGGTGTTCGGCACGCCCTCAAGCTGCACGACAACCACTGCCGCATCGTCCTGAAGGTTTCCGCCCGCGTGATGCCTGGCCGATTCAACAATGCCTTGAGCCAGAGAATCGAGGTTGCGGCGGCGGCTCTTCACTAGATATTGCTTTACGCCCTCTTTGTTGAACATCTCCCCGTTTGCCGATCTGGCCTCCGTGATCCCGTCGGTTATCATAATCATTACATCACCCGGCTTTAGCTCCAGAGAGGCTTCGGCATAGACGAACCCGTCATAAAACCCAAGTCCGCCGCCCTGCAGTTCGAGTTCCTTGGCATCCCCATCCGCGCCCAGCACGAGCGGAGGTTCATGACCTCCGTTTGCGTATGTAATGATGCCGCTGGGCACATCCACCACGGCAAAAAACGCGGTAAGCAGCCCTATTTCTGAGGTTTCCTCTTTGCATAAAGCCTGGTTTGCCAAAGTCATAACCACAGACGGACTCGGGTCCAAGAAAGCATAGCTGCGTATGGAATAACGGGCGGCAGCCACTCGTATCGCGGCGGGAAGCCCCTTGCCCGCAATATCACCGATAAGGATGCCTATCTTTCCGTCACCCATATCAAAAATATCATAGAAATCGCCGCCCACGGCTGCCTCGTCAAGCGCGGGCTGATACTTCACTACGATTTTGCAGCCTTCGATGTTATAACTTACCTGCGGCGGGATGAGAGCCTGTTGAAGTATTTCCGCAATCCTGTGCTCTCGCTCATATACTTCACGCTTCTGATCCTCTATTGCAACAAGATCGCTGATATCCCGAAAGACGAGAGTGGCTCCAATTACACATTCATGGCAATCCTTAACAGGAGCCGCGCTGACACTGACAATGAAATCTCGTCCTGCGCTCGTAATAACTCTATAGCGCTCATCGATAACTCTTTCGCCGCTCAGCGCGCGAGTCAACGGATGCCGCTCAACAGTCATTTCCTGGCCTTCAAGTGTGTATCTGTGTAGTGTTTTTGCCCAATCGATATGGGACATTTTAGACTCGATACCCAGCAGATTCTGCCCGATGCCATTTATGAGTCGCACATTCCCTTGGGCGTCAAAGAGCGCCACTCCTTCAGTCATTCCGGAAATCAGCGATTCTATTTCATTAGCGCGCTGCTCGGCAATCGCTCGGGCATTTATGAGTTCTTCCTCTGCCAGTCTGCGCTGTTCAATCTCGGCGTGGAGTCTGTCTATAGTCGCCTGCAACTCTTCGACTCGCGGCGTATGAGGCTTTCTGTCGACTTGCGTATTGAACTTGCACTGGGTTATGGATATTGCAAACCCATAGAACTCTTCAGTCGCACTCGCAAGCGGAGAAATGGTGCATATGAGTTCCAAATCGGATTTGGCAGGGCAGGCACTAATCCTTATCGGCAGCATGGTATTTCGCACGCATTCAATAACGGCCCGGTCATTGCAGCCGGAGTGTAAATCGAAATAGCTGTCCTTTTTGAAATCGATCACGACTCCGAACAGCGCTTCATATGCAGGGTTGGCCCATATGAATTTGAAATCGGAATCTATATACGCTATGGCTGTTTTCTCGCCAGCCAATATGACCTTTTGATCTTCGGCACGAAGGACAGCGTCAAACGCGCTGAATATCTCCACATCGGACTGAAAAAGAAATGCAGGGTCGATTACGATTTTATCCGAAGCGGCGCGCGAGTGTTTCTCCAGAGCCTCATCGAATGTGTGCACAAGTTCAACTGCGACACCGGATGGTATCTGAAGATAGGCGTTCTCCAGTGCCGCGCTGTCTCCAACAATCAATATTCGTTTTTTAAGCATATTGCTAGTCATAATTGCATATCTATATCAATATTATACCAACTATGATTGAGCAGATGAACTAGTATTATCACTTAATGCAGCAAAAATAATGGCATACCACTGGCTCAGCGCTTGAAATGACATTACAACTGACGAGAAGACATTCCAGACGGGTATATAAGGTCATAGTGCCATATCTTCTTATACGACTGAGGTGAAGGTAATGCCGACTAAGCGGAAAAATTCTGCACAACTTCTATCCGAACAGGTAGTTAATGACCATAAGAACCCACGGGACGAAGGGGCTGTTTCGGAATGCGATTACAAGGAACTTGTTGAAGCTCTGTCGGATTGGGTTTGGACAATAGACACGCATGCACGCTTCATGTATTCAAGTCCGGCGTTACACAAGATACTCGGTTATACGGAAGAAGAAGTGATCGGCAAGAACGCCTTTGACTTCGCGCTCCCTGAGGACCGCGTAAGTTTGATTGAGACTTTCAACGACACAGTCGCACGAAGAAATAAGACTATCGGGTGTGTGCTTCGCTTTGTTTCCAAAAGTGGGCAAATACGTTACTTGGAGATCAATGCCAAATCAATCTTTGATTTTGAAAACAACTTGATAGGTTACCACGGAGCAGCCCACGATATCACAGAACGCACCGAAGCTCAAGAAAAACTGATGCGCTCGGAACAGAGCTTCCGCGCAATTTTTAACTATGTGCCTGCAGTTATCTACGCATATGACCGCAATGGAGTTATTACCCAGGCCAATGCGGCATCCGAACATACTTTGGGATTCACTGTCGAATATCTTGTAGGACGTTCACTGTACGACACGATCGCCAGACCGGAAGACAGAGCAGAGAGAGAAGCGGTTATTGCACGAGTCTTCGCCGGAGAAGTTATCGATAACATTCAATGGGAAGAAAGATGCGCCGACGGATCAACTGTTCTAGTGCTCAGCAATGCGGCCCCCATTTTTAATGCGGAGGAAAAGGTAATCATGGGACTGGACCTGGGAATGGACATTACTCAGCTAAAGAAGGCCGAGCAAAAAAGTCGAGAGCTTGAAACTCATATGCGGGAATTCTATAAACGCACGATACTTGCGGCAACATGCGGGAAACTCGCAATTTCCAGCCACGAGGAAATAGAACAACTGGTGGGAATGCCTTTGGCATCCTGGTGTATAAAGAACGAAGAACACCTGAGTTCTATAAGAGAAGAAGTTGCACAGGCTGCAAAATCATTCGGCATGGAAGAATCGAAAATTGAAGACCTGGTGCTGTGCGCAGGTGAAGCAACGAGTAATTCCCTCAAGCATGATAGCGGAGGGCATGCGTCTCTGCACAAAATGCCCGAAGCGCTGGTTTTTGTAATGTCGGACCATGGCACTGGAATTGACGTTCTTGCGCTTCCTCACGTGGCTTTAACCAGAGGATATACGACTGCAATATCGCTGGGTATGGGCTATAAGACAATGATCTCAATTGCGGATGCGGTCTATCTGGCGACCGGACCTCTCGGCACAACAGTGGCATTGCAAGTCGCGCTTCATCGTGCAAAAGAACCTTCTGCTCTGTCGTGCCTTACGGATGTGTGGTAGCACACCATTTCCGGTCGCCCGGCATTACGTCGGACGACCGTCTGATCTCGGTTTATTATGTCAGAAAGAAGGCGGCGCCGGTGGAGTATCGTATGGATCATCCATACTAGGCGGGGCAGGCGGAGTCTCAACATCATCACCGGTTTGATCTGAAGTGTCATCACTCCTGACTCCCGTCACAGTGACGTTCTGGCAAATGATCTCCTCGTCCTGACGGACAGTGGCGCACAGCGATAGCTTGCTGCTGTTTGAATCGACACTTCCGGTCGCATCAATCGTATGCTTGGCTCCATCAGCCGTCCAATTGCCGTTCAGGCTAAGTGTGCCATCGCTGCCGCAACTGCCTATGACAACCGTGCTGTCGCCGCGAGTTTGAGAACCGGTGACTTCGACCGCAACGTCGCCGTCTTCTTCAATAACGATCTGGTTATTGGGCAGGCTCAAACTCGCCACTTGCCACGCCCCCACAACTTCATCCGACAGTTTGAGTGAGGACGACGGTGTGGTCCCGCTGACGGAACCTCCTCCACCCCCGCATCCTGCTATTGCTGCAATCATGATTACGGATAAACCCCACAAAACCTTATGCATGCCCAACCTCCGGAAACACACCTATTATTTCTGTCCCGGCATCCTTGCCGGGTCCCTAATGCATGTGTTCCATGTCCTGGCGCATATACGGGGTCTTGAGGTGTAAAACCGGTAGTAATACCTGGACTCAACCCTCAACCCATAACTCGCGACCCATAACTCATAACTCACATCGCCCGGTCAACCGCAGCGGCTACCCGCTTAAGCTCACCCATCAGGTGGGCGAATTTCTCGGGTCGCAGAGACTGAGGTCCGTCGCTCATGGCATGCGCCGGATCATTATGGACCTCCAGCAAAAGGCCGTCGGCTCCGCCTGCCACCGCAGCCTTCGCAACGGCGCCGACATATAGCCAGTTGCCTGTGGCATGGCTCGGATCGAGCATTACAGGCAGATGAGTCCAGTTCTTGAGCACAGGGATTGCGTTGATGTCAGTGGTGTTCCTGGTCGAGTCCTCAAAAGTCGTAATGCCGCGCTCGCACAGAATGACATTCTGGTTTCCCTCGGAGATTATATACTCGGCAGACATGAGCAGGTCTTTGACCTTGGAGCCAAGCCCGCGCTTGAGCAGCACAGGCCGACCGGCCGACCCTACTTTTTTTAGAAGAGCAAAGTTTTGCATATTGCGCGCGCCGATCTGAAGCACATCGGCATATTCGCACACCAGATCGACCTCGTGTGTGTCCATTACCTCAGTCACGACGGGCAGACCAGTCTCTTTGCGGGCGCTGGCGAGTATCTTGAGACCCTCCTCGCCCAAGCCCTGGAAAGCATACGGAGAGGTCCTGGGTTTGAATGCGCCGCCGCGCAGCATCTTGGCTCCCGCTGCCTTGACCTGTTGCGCAACCTCGATTGTCTGCTCCTCGGTCTCGACAGAGCATGGCCCTGCAGCCACTACTACCTCATTGCCGCCTATTTTGACATCGCCAATACTGACGACGGTGTTCTCCGGATGATATGTACGCGAGGCAAGTTTCCACAAATCGGAGATCAGCTCTACCCTCGCGACTCCACTCATTGCATTGAAGTGCTCGACCAGATCGGCCTTGCGTACGTCCAGTTCTCCGAGCACTGCAATTACTTTTCGCTCCACGCCGGGGTTCATAAAAGGTCTGAAGCCGATTTTTTTAATTTCCTGTTTTACTGCCCTCACTTCGTCTTCAGTTGCCTGCGTGTGCATAATGATAATCATTCCGATGCCTCCCTGTTTCAAGAACAAGTATACCTTAAATTACGTTCAAAAATCCAGCTATTGACATCACCATCCACATAGGGTAGTCTTGCAGATGATTGTGTAGTGAGGTGCAAAGTTGAAACCTAAAGTTGCTGTTTTGTTATTGAGGAATTACAGGGGGCAACCGCTCAGCGAAGCGGTTATTTATCATAAAGATATCCAGCGGCTTGAACAGTTCGCTCAGATAATAAACACCGACATGCCTGACGCCGACCCGGGCACAGTGAGACAAATCATCGCGGGTGCTGACGCATGCCTTACCGGCTGGGGCACACCAAAACTAACCACCGAAATTCTGGACGCGGCGCCGAATCTCAAGATGATTGCTCATACGGCAGGGAGCGTGAAACCTATTGTCTCTGACGCTGTTTGGGAGCGCGGAATTAAAGTAACCAGTGGCGCTGCTGCGATTGCCGTAGGTGTAGCCGAGCACGCTCTGGGTCTGATGCTCTCCACAATGAAGCGCACTTACTGGCTCAACGATATAATCCACAAAGGCGGATGGCTCGACAAAGACGAGAGAAATAAGATAGTGGAAGCCTACGGGATTAAGGTGGGAGTTATTGGCGCTGGAAATGCCGGACGGCATTTTATCAAGCTACTGAGTAATTTTGACCTGGATATTCTGCTATACGACCCGTTCGTTTCAGATGAGGCTGCCAAACAGATGGGTGTTGTGAAATATGATAACCTCGACGACATGATGCGTGAGGCCGATGTGATCTCCATCCACGCACCCAGCCTGCCTGAAACAGCAAGCATGATCAACTCGCACAACCTCAAGCTCCTCAAGGATGGAGCGATTATCATAAACACTGCGCGCGGAGCCATAATAGACGAATCCGCGCTATACGATGAACTCAAGACAGGCCGCATCACAGCCTGCCTGGACGTTACCGAACCTGAGCCGCCGTTGGAGGACAACCCCCTGCGCAGCTTGCCGAATGTGGTATTTACACCGCATATCGCCGGTGCAATAGCAAACAATATGGCACGTATGGGCAGCTATGCCGTAAGCGAGCTGGAGAGGTTCTTCACTGGTGAAACGCTGAAGTATGAGGTCACGCAACAGGACCTGGCACGTCTGGCTTAAACTGGATCA
This sequence comes from Armatimonadota bacterium, assembly GCA_039679645.1. Classification (NCBI taxonomy): domain Bacteria; kingdom Bacillati; phylum Armatimonadota; species Armatimonadota bacterium. Next base: position 11,610 of record JBDKUO010000043.1, on the reverse strand, counting down.
CGGAACTGCTGAGGCGTTGAAATGTATTGAGACGCTGAATGGTTATCGCAATCTGAAATCGCGGAGATTCTGTTTCGGGCGCGATCAGATATCGCGCCCGAACGAGCCTCGACTTCGCTCGGAATGACAGAACGCAGATCGGCGGGGGAATCATTCCCCCGCAGAATATTATCCCCTACCCTCGCTAATCAGCCAGTTCGGGCCAGTATCTCAGGATCAGGTCGCGAGTCTTTTTGACGCCTTCGACCTGGTCGTCAGGGCCCTCATACTCGATTGAGACGGCGCGCTTATAGTCCACGTCCTTAAGCATTTGCAGAAGGCGCTTGTAGTCTTTATTGATATCCTCGCCCTTATCATTAAACTCATGGGTCTTGGCATGCACATGATAGGCATACGGAGCGAGCTTGGCGCTTTCGGTGTAGCGCACGTCATCGGTCCAGTTGCCGAAGTCCAGACATGAACCGACCCATTCGCGGTCAGTTCCGTTTATCACATCCAGGATCATGTCGGCGGTCTTGCTGACACCGCCGTGGTTTTCAATCGTGATCTTGACATTGAGCTGCTTTGCAATCGGGATAAGTCGATTGAACGCCTCAATGCACCGCTGCACGCCTTCCGTCTTGTCACGCTCCAAGTCTCCAGTACTGCCGAGATTGATCCGCACAACAGGCGCGCCCATATACGCTGCCGCTCGCATCATCATCTCGTCATCGGCCATCTGCTTCTCGCGAGCCTGGGCATCATCACCAGCAAGGTTGCCCTCAATAATAAACCCGGTGATCTTGACCCCGGCGTCGGCACAAGCCTGCTTGATCTTATCGAGATACTCTGTGTCGTAAGAACTCATATATAGCTGGTTGTACGTCACACCCGATATACCCAGGTCCTTAAGGAGCTTGGGCACACTAAGGCAGTCGATCTTGCCCTCTTTGAAGTAGTCTCTCACACTGTAAGTGTCGCAGGATATCATTTGTTTCCCTCACTAGAATGTTTCTCACGCACTCCTTAACCAATGCAGGCGCAACGTCCTGCAACTATTTGGGTATAGAACTTACATAATGATCGCGCGAGAAAGGGCACTGACGATGGCAGTTGGAGACAGGTTAAAAGCTGAAGAGATAAAAGCGGTTCTGATAGCAAATGAAATGGAAGGGCTATCAGAGATAGACGTAAATGTGCATGGCGGAGTGGTCGTGCTTGAGGGAGATGTCGACACTGAAGAACAGAAATTGCTCGCAGAACAGTTGGTATATGAAGAAGACATTAAAGGAGTCATAAATAACATCCGCGTAGTTCCCAGGGTTCCGGGCAAAGCATCCGCCTATGACGGTTTCGACGCGCGGCTGGGATTCGGACCCGCTGAAGGTGACGCCGGAGACATAGCCTTTTCGCTGTCGGCTGCGGATAACGTCCCCGGGCCGGGCGCACCCACAAGCGAGCAGTTTCCCGGACAGTTTTCTGACGATGAAATAGAATCCCAGATCGAACGTGAATTCCAGACACAAAGCGAAGTAGATATATCAAACGTTGAGTTCAACTCTGAAAACCAGATCGTGAACCTCGAAGGCAGTGTCGAAACGGCAGATGACCTGAACAGCATTCAAGAAATGATACTCCGCATGCGAGGCGTATTGGGCATCAACAGCAAATTGAGAATTAAACAAGGAGATACCGGCACACCAGTGGAGTAGGTTATGAGTTGACGGTTAGGAATTGATAATCGGCAACCGACAACTGTAAACCCTTAACGCACGATGTTCATAATATCGATTGCACCCTCTTGAACTTCGACAAAGACATCGCCGTCCTTGATGCCAACAGTGCCGTATCCTGTCGCTGTGCAGAGAAAGCTGCGGAAGTCGCCTCTGATTTTTGGGTCAACATAGAGTGTCTTTTCGACTGCATCATAGCGTATCCCCGTCAGAGCCTGAAGCAGCGAGTAAGACGACATAGCCCTGGCATACCAGTGGCCGCACTCATATTCATTATATGGATTGCGCTTCTTGCCGTCATATCTTGCGCGGCAGGTTCGGACAATCTCAAGCCCCTCATCTACAAGACCCATCATAATGCAGTGTGCCGCGACCTGATACTCGATGCCTGTCCAGACCTCATCGCTGTATACAAACGGCAGTGAGGGCTTGCCGCCCCTGGGCCATGAACACAGCAGCAGACCGCCCTCTTTGCCGAGCGCATATGTGGACCGCTGAGGATTTGCATGTGCTGACAGATTGCGTTTGAGGTTGTATTTATGAATAGACGCGAGGTGGCTCTTTATGTGCTCGGGATTACCAAATGTGCCGAGACCTGCCGATTCGGCCATCCAGAAACCTATAACGCCATCGGAGAGGCACCCGGTTCCGTATTGATATTTCGGACCTTCTTTGGCAAGAATGGCTGATGCTTCCGGCGAGTAGCCTGAAAAAGCCAGAGCTTGATACTCCAGTGGATTTCCCGAATGAAGACCCTCCCACTGTGTCTTCTGGATATAATACTCATCGTTCCAAAGCTCGCTATCCAGATAGGCCGACCCCTTACTCAAAAGCTCAGCGTAGTGCGCGGTATCTTCACCGAGTGACCCGCCCATCGATACTGCAGCTTTTAGGGCTGCAAGGTAAACGCTCGTACACATCCCATCGGCTCCCCAGAACTCGATATCGTATGTGTTGTGATGCGGCTCCCTGATGACACCCTCACTGTCCGGGTCCCATATTTTAGTGCAATAATCAAGGCTGGATTTGACCTGCGGCCACATCTTTTCCAGCCACTGCGCATCGCCACTGATACGCCACTCGCGATAGACTTTGATTATGCCGCCGAGTTGGCCATCCGCCGCAGCCTGTTTGCCATGAGTTGCGGTCTTTATCGGGAGCGGCACACGGAAAGACTGGTGGCCATTTGAGTCCTGACCCTCGTGAAACTCAGTCTCACGCAGCGTGCGTTCGAGGTCAGGAAACAGATGAGGCAGAGCCTGGGCATAGTTCCAAACGTGTGTGCATGACCCGGCACAGCATCCGTCACCATCGCAGCATCCTTCCCAGCACCAGAGTCTGCCGTCCTTTTGCCTCAGGACTGTCGGCGATTTTAGGATAGAGAGGTTTGCTTCCGCCGCCTCAATCACTTCATCAGGCAGACTGGTGTCAAAGAATGTATCAGAAAAGTGCGCAGACTTGCACCTGAGACCATCGTAGTTATTACGCCAATACGCTGCGACAGACTCAATGCCGTCAAACGCGCCCGCATACCAGGGCTGATGGTAGTAATCATCGCCTTTGGCAGATTCCCCTCCACAATCACAACCGCACGAACACTTTTTTTCTTCCCACTCAAAATGCAGGTCGGTCCGCGGGACATACCAGGAGAGCATAAGCCTTATTATCTTATCCTCACCTGGCTTAAGAATAAATGGAACATATATGCTTGCGCCGGGGCTGGGATCACCATCAGCAATCGGAGGGCGAGCATTGATCTCCCCGCATTCGATCTCATCCCAGGCCATAGTAAGCGAATCGAACCATCCGCCCCTGAACCACGCGCAGTTGACTGCGGCCTCAGGGCTGTCCACAGATGCGCAGAACGCGCCCTGTTCCCACGGCTTGTCTTCTGCACCCGGCTCCCAAAATACAAAACCGTTTGCCGCTTCCAGAACTTGCGCCATATGAGAGCCGGTATCCATAAAGTTCTTTCCGTTGAATGAATAGACTGCCTCGACTGTATCGCTGGTGTTATTTGTAAATTTGTAATCCAGGGCGGCAACGGGGAGGCTGGAATTGTCGGCATCGCCGGGAATAAAAGGGCTCCAGCCGATTAGCGAGATATCAAGCGGCAAGTTCTCATCGGTGAAGTCTATATTTGCAAATGGGAAGCGCGAGCTGAAGCTTGCTCCGGCAAATCTGGGCAGACCGTACGATTTGTGAGCGCCGCCATTACCCGTACCCGGAGAGCCGAATATCTTCCTGTCCGGAATGGGACCCTCGATCACGCGGGCAATATTTTGTTCTCCCTTTACGCATATCGCCGAAAAGACGCAGGGCTCAAAGAACACATTCGGACGGTTGCGTATGGACACGTTCGAGAGTGCTCCAGCGCCCTCCAGACAGATCATACCTGCGCCAATGCCGCCCAGCGGAAATGCTATATGGTTAAGACAATCGTCCTTGTAAATCTTGTTACTCAAATGCTTGCAGCTCCCCGGTCATTTTCTGCATATACTAGCAGGATCACTATACGGAGTCAACAGGTCTGCAAAATTACATATAAGATATTATAGCGAACAAACACATATAAATGGTTTACTTCAAACGGCAGACATGGGTATAACCCCCAAGTTCATTGAGTTCAACACTGGTCAAAGAGAAAAGGATGGTGAAGGTTTGTGAAATCACAATCATTCGACATCTCACTGGCTCGAAACGAACATTCACTGATCGTCAGGCTGTCCGGTGAAATTGACTTCGCGGCCTCGATAGACCTCGACCCTATGTTGTCGGAAATAGTCAATGACAGTGACTGCGACCTCCTGCTGGATATGGCAAAGGTCACTTTCATTGACAGCGAAGGGATCAGACTCCTGCTCAACTTGTTTAATAAAGTGCGTCAAAAAGATCGGATATCCCGTATTATTCAGTGCAGCGCGCAAGTTATGCGAGTGCTGAAACTCGCCGGAATATACCAACTATTGAACGTAAGCACTCCGATCTACACAAAAACCAGAGAGCAGCGAGTCCAACCGCTGAACTGGCAGAGATAGAAGATCGACTATCGCAGCAGATACTCGACCAACGTGCCCGCCCCCGATCCGGTGCTTCCTTTTCTGGCCAAGTCGGTATCCTTCTCGACAGAGGATGCCGACAGGTCGATATGCGCCCATGCCGTCTCGCCTACGAAGCTCTTTATGAAGAGAGCCGCGCTTATCGCCCCACCCTCGCGCGAGCCCGTGTTCTTCAGATCGGCAACATCGCTCTTGAGGTTTTCCTTATAGTCGTCGTAGAGAGGCAGACGCCACATGATTTCACCGCACGAGCGTCCGGCATTTATAAGCTTATCAACCATAGCATCATCGGTGCCGAATACACCATTTAGTTCCCGACCAAGAGCGACCACACACGCTCCGGTAAGAGTCGCCACATCGATTATTTCATCGACTCCGAGCTTGTCGGCATACGCGACCGCATCGGCCAGGATCAGACGGCCCTCGGCGTCTGTGTTGTTGACCTCAACGCTTTTGCCGCTGTACGACGTGAACACATCACCGGGGTGGATTGCTGCCGGGCCGATCATATTCTCAGTCGCGGGGATCAGACCTATCACGTTAAGGCCGGGTTTCTCGCGGCCCACTGCTTGCATGGCCGCAAGCACAGCAGCCGCGCCGGACATGTCGTCTTTCATGCCGTACATATACTCGCTCGGCTTGAGAGAGTAACCGCCGGAGTCGAACGTGATGCCCTTGCCGACTATCGCGACAGTCTTTGAGGGCTTTTCCGAGCAATATCGCAGCTCGATAAAGCGAGGCTCCACCTTGCTTCCCCTTGCGACCGCCGCCAAAAGGCCCATTCCGGCAGACTCGATTGCGGCGCGGTCCATTACACGGCACTCCAGCCCGGTTTCACCGGCAATCCGTTCTGCAAGGTCGGCAAGATAAGCAGGAGTTACTATATTTGACGGCGCATTGGCAAGGTCACGGGCGAAAATGACCTCATCTCCAACAACCTGCGCTTTAGCGATACCAGAGGCAATGCTGTCTAACTTATCACCGGATAGCTCGACAATGTTGAACTGCTCGATCGGGTTTTCTTTAACTTTTTCGGTCTTGAGATCGGTATACTCGTAAGTTCCGAATATCGCACCAAGAGTCACGGCACGCGCGCAGTCTTCGACAGGCAGGCCGCCGATTCCCGCTCCATGAAGTATGCTGGAGACTGTTTTTGCTCTGAGTTCGCGGCACTTTCTTGCCGCGCGGGCGGAAGCCCGCATTGCCTTGAGCAGATCAAAGTCAGCGTTCTTGCCCAGACCGACTACTATCACATACTTCGCAGGGATTGTGCCGAGAGTCCTTATAACCAGAGTGTCGCCGAGATTGCCGTCGAACTCCTCATCACGGATAGCATCGGATATGGCGCCGTGCAGAGCCTGGTCCACAGCGCCCGTGCCGCCGCCCGGATGTTTGACCCCCTCGAAAAGGTTTACTATTACAATATCGCTCTGCTGGTCTTGAAGCGAGCCCTGCTTTGCTTTGAACTCCAACTTTGTTCCTCCATCAGAAATATTTCGCGTTTGTTGTCTATTGAAGTAATTACAAAAAATAATCAACACTTGTCATGCGATAGTTTTGCAATTTACACTATTAATTGTGATTTTGATGTCCGCCCCAGTTCGGAGCCTCGCCGGACTGGCGCAGACTCTGCATCACCGAATGCATATCCTGCCTGAACTGCTGACTGTCCTGAGAACTCATATTGAACATCGCTCGCATCCTGTCGGCTAAAATTGATTGTCTGTTCTCAGGAGTTAATGTCATATATGCGCTCATCTCATTTGTAAATATCTGCTGCCTCTGCTCAGGCGTCATATTCGCCATATCAATAGCGTTTTTTGCTTCTGCTTTGCTGATCCTGTCAACATCCGATTCCGCTTTGGCCTCCTGCGCGGCATCGGCCTCCGGATTGAGTATGACATATACGGTAGCCCATGTGTAGCCCTCGGGCAGTAGCAGGCTGGATGTATCAGGGGATTTGGCAAGATCCTTTGCGTATACCGCGGTCGTCTTGCTCGCAGGATCTTCCACAGACAGACCAACCACCGGCAACGCACTCAAAGCCAACATAGCTGACTTTAGCTGGTCCAGCTTTATCGTTGAGTCAGCCGGTTTAGCAAACTGAAGCTTCTTCCAGGTAAGCTTATTGAGCTTGGTGATAATATTCAGAGCCTGGCTGACATCAACATCGCTGATGCTCACCGAGATATTCCCCTGAGCTTTTGGGTCAAGAGCTATAGAAACCCCTGACTGCTGCTCAATCTGAGAAGCGACATCCTTGATGGGCATATCGCTGACATTCAGGCTTACCTGCCCGGCTGCGTATGCTGCCGAAACAAGTGACAACATAATAATGAATGCGGACAATGCTGTTCTCATCTCAACTCCTCCAAAACTTGCTTACATTTATTATAGACCTTACAAGCAGGTTCTATGCAAGATAACTTTGCCCAGGAGGGACCAGATTGCAAATCTGCCCCAACGGAACTTAGCCAAATGCACCGGATTGCGGCTCGGCGGGAGCCTCGCCCTCAATTGAGATTAGACGCGCAAAAGCCTTGGAGGTTACATTATTGTACTTGGATCATTGGAGTTATTATCTTCGCCGCTGGCGGCTGGAGAGGATTTTTTGCGCTTCACGGTATTTGACCACCGTTCTGCGGGCAACATTAAGGCCCTGTTCCTGCAGAATCTTTGCGATCTGCTGGTCACTGAGAGGATTACACTTGTCTTCCGAGGCTATGAGTTCCCCAATTACATCCTTGATTGATACTGAGCCGTCGAAGAAAAAGTCGAACGGTACAACTTCCTGGCTTGGAAGTTGAACAAACTTGTTCGCCGTAGCGCGACTGACAGTAGATTCATGCATCTTCAGCGCGCGCGCTATCTTGGTGCGGGTAAGCGGCCTTAGAAAAGATTTCGCGCCGGTCTCTATATAGCCCTGCTGATACTCCACAATCGATTTCGTGATCTGCCGCAGTGTCTTGCGCCTTTCATTTATATATCGTATGAACAGGTCAGCTCGCTCGACAAACTGTGAAATGTGGCTCTTATCATCTCCGCTGAATTTTTTAGCTCCACCGTTACGGATATCGTTATACATCTGGCGGTATCTTGAGTTGATCGACAACAGGTAAAAATCGCTGCCCGCCACGTCGATCTCGTAGCCGTTCGGTGTTCGGCGCACCACGACATCCGGCCTGACCGCTCCACCCTGGTTTACAGGCTCATTTTGATAAGGAGGCCGGAAACTGTTGCCGGGATAGGGGTTTAGCTGCTTTCTGACAAACTCGATTGCGAAACCGACATCCTTTGCAGTCACCTTCAGGCGGCGAGCTATTCTGCCTACCTTACCGGAGAGCATTTCCTGCCAATAGTCGCGCACAATGGCCAGCGCGACCGGATTACCGCATTCATCTTCCTCCAGCCTTTCGAGCTGAATCTGCAGGCATTCCTGCAGATTGCGCGCGCCGATCCCCGGAGGATCGAGGGTGTGTATGACCGAAAGGACCAGCTCGACTTCATCTATATCCTTACCCATCTCATGAGCAAGCTCTTCAATAGTGCATTCTAGATAGCCCGATTCATTGATGTTGGATATGATATACTCGCCGATATCCCACTGCTCGGAAGGTACTACGGCGCGCAAAACCTCGGTGAGGTAGTCGTGAAGCGTGACCTCGGCGCGTATGTTTGATATGAAATCACCCTCGCCATCATCGGCATCGGCAGCAAAATCAATCGGCTCATCCAACTCATACACGCTCAGATCGGAATCGTCCGAAGAGACGGACTGCTTGCGGAACGGGCAGTCAAGGCACAGAGTTTTTGGCTGTTCGCAGCCTTCGCAAGGGTCCTCCTCAGGCACCTCAAGCGCCGGATTTTCCGCAAGTTCCTGCTCGACGACCTGCTGCAACTCCAGTGATGAAAGCTGCAGTATGTTGTTGGCCATGATTAACTTGGGGTCAATCCGTTGTGATAAAGTCTGTTTTAGACCTTGCTCGATCAGCAATCCGTAGCTCACCTACCTAAGAAAACGGCTGAAAGCGGAGAGTAGAGAGCTAAAAGCTCGGAACCGCTGCCGCTCAGTTATATCTGGAGTCACCCACTTAATCTATATGGATGCCTCACTCACCTGCCATATTACTTAACTATTATCGGCAGACAATGAGGGGGATTTCATATTTTCTGCGTAATTAACTATTTACCACGGGGCATGAAGAAGTTACTACCTGGAGTATATCATGCCCCATGGACACTGTCAATTTTAATTCAGTCTAAGATATTACGCCAAACTTATGCCCGATTAATTCGGCAGCCCCTGCTTTGTCACCCGCCAAAAGATTCCCTTCAATAATTTCCCTCTCCAAATATGCCTTGACCTCGCCAACTTTCGGCCCCTGATCAATACCCAGCAGTTCAATTATTTCACGTCCGTCGAGCGGGCTTGTAATCTTATGACCGGCCAGCTTTGTCTTTACTCGCGCAACATGTTCGCAAAACGCATCCAGATCGACCGAAGGCATATCCGTATTCGATGCGGACTTGTCCGCCTGGGTCAGCATTATCAGATCATCTAGGTGATGGTCCGCCTCACGAATAAGACGACGCACGGCTGCATCGGTCCACTGTTTATCATATTCCCCAACTCGCAGATGCATTGATATTAGAAATTCGACCTGGGCGATCTGCGAGTTTGAAAATTTCAATCTGCGCATAATCCTATGGGCTATCTTCGCGCCCACCTGAGCATGATTATAAAAGTGAACTGCTCCATCGGGAGCAACGGACCTTGCCTCGACCTTACCTATATCATGCATCAAAGCGGCCAGCCTCATTATAATACCCGCTTCGGCGGGAATTGACTCAAGCGTCTTTAATGAATGTGTCCATACATCATATATGTGATAGATGTTTTGGGTGACTCCATGCATGGCCGTAAGCTCAGGCGCAAATATGGCAAGCAAGCCGGTTTCACGCAGCATCTCCAAACCCCGGACCATTCCGGCGCTCATCAATATTTTCAGAAACTCGTCCTTAATACGTTCCTGGCTGACGATACTCAATCTGTGGGCGCTGGAGTATATGGCTGAGTAAGTTTTTTCATCGATCTTGAACCCAAATCGGGATGCAAAGCGTATTGCGCGAAGCATGCGCAGAGGGTCGTCATTAAAAGTGACTATAGGATCGACAGGAGTGCGGATGATTCCATCGCGGATATCGCGCTCAGCCTGGCCGGTAAGGTCCAGGACCTCGCCGGTATGGAGGTTTTCAAGCAGAGTGTTTATGGTGAAATCGCGGCGCGCCGCATCGTCGGCAAGTGTTCCGGGCTGTGTGATCGGCTTGCGGCTGGAGGCATCATATGACTCTTTCCTAGCCCCCACAATCTCGACCTGACGGTCATCGACTATGATCATAGCCGTCCCAAAACGCGCAAAAGTTACCGGGCGGTAATCGGCGACGCCGCGCTCGTGCAAAAAATTCGCAAGCCCGGCAGCGTCGCCTTCGAGCACAATGTCTATGTCCTCATCGGGAGGAATACCCATAAACTTGTCGCGAACAATGCCGCCGACCAGATAGAGCCGTCCCGCATATGGGCTATTTTGTGTCGCCCTCCGAAGCTTTTCGATTACCCGGTTCATTGCACATCCGCTCTATAGCGGTCTCGATCGCGCCCTCGAGCCTCTGCTGCTGTTGAAGAAGAGTGATGTCCCCTCGGGTGCGCTCGAGAACACCTCTGACCATATCCGTCTGCCGGCGAAGGCCCTGCGTGACTGCGTCTGGATAGTCGAACGTAATGAGTATGTAGTATACCTCGTCCATTATATCCAGAATCCGCTCGGCCCTAACCAGATCGCCGTGACGCATCACATCCAGCACGTGGCGTCTGCTCTCGCCAATGGCCTCGGCCATACCGTTGAGATACGCCGCCGCCTCGACACCCAGATCCTCATGGCGCGGAAACTCCATCTCCCGGATTATAGCATAAGTCAGCTCCGACTCGGCATACTCTTTCTGAGCATCCTGAACATAGCCCGTGTAATAAATTTCGAGCTTGTCCTTGAGTATCTGCTTTGCCTCTTCGACCTTTTTGCGAGCCTCGGATTTCAGCCTGCAGGCCTCGTCAAAGTCCTCTCTATGACTTGCGCGAATGGAGTTTGCACAGAGCCTGATAGTTTCACGCGACAGCTTTAACGCCGCTTCTCTTACGGCATTTGTCTCATCCAGCAGTTCGCGAATTTCATCAGCGATTATTGTTATGTTTTCCATTTGCCCTCCATAGTGGAAAGTCCGGAACGCTCGCCACACTTTGTATTATTAGAACCTATATATGCTCTTGCCAAGTCGGGTTCACAGCAGATTCCTCGCATTCGCTCGGAATGACTATACATAAAAAGTTTTCCGGCTTTGCAATCAGTTGCCTGTTCCCTGTTCCCTACTTCGGTTTAGTTGCTTCGGTTGCGAAGCGGCCGAAGCTGCCACATTGGCTCATCGCGGTTTAATGCGCATAAGCACATTCTGCATCTCGTCGGCGCATTTGTGAAGTTCCAACGCCGCATTTGAAAGACGGCGGTGGTTTTCTTTCTTTTCAGCCGCTGCGGACGCTTCTTCCAACTCGCCGATAGCGGCGGCTACTCTGTCTTTTATTGTCCGAAAAACCGACTCAGTGTGATTCATTGCTCGATTGTAGCACGAGCGAAGCAGAGTATACAAGCGCGGGGTCTTTTTGGGGTGCGTGTCAAATCTACGGAATTTTAATAGGTAAAAGATGAGGCTGCTGGCATGAAAATGGACGGTCAACGCCGAATTCATTTTTGTGAGAAAATAAAGGAGGCGAGCCACAATCATGCCAGCAG
>JBDKUO010000042.1 GCA_039679645.1 Armatimonadota bacterium | reverse complement strand
GCGCTGGAAGAGGCACGGAATCGAGACAATCGCACATTTGCGCTCTGCAGTGCTTAATAAAAGAACTGGCAATATATTAGAGGCTGCCAAAATTGCAGCGTGATTCCGTAAATCTGACATGCACCCGAGGCAGAGGCAACGCGAACTATTGACAAGTTCCTTATGTGTTTGCTATACTCTCAATGCAATTCCACAATGTGGCCCCGTCGTCTAGCGGTCCAGGATGCATGGTTCTCAGCCATGAGATCACGGGTTCGAACCCCGTCGGGGCTACCAAATGTAAAGCGGAAAACCTTCTCTTGTAGGGTTTTCCGCTTTTTAATTCTTCATCGCCCACGACCGATCCACAGCGCACCTGAGTTCAGTTTTTGCTAAGGACGAGTTCGCGACAACAGCCTTGCGACCGGACTTCCTCCACACACATCACCTATAGTTTCCGTTCTTTGCCCTTGGTTCGAATTTGTGGAATGCAAGAGACAGCCTCTGACCTGTGTATTTCGTATCAGACTCGTCTTAGCTTGCGAAACTTGCGTTGTTTTTACCCGAGTATTAAGCCCTCTAACGATCGCCAGATGATCTACAGCCGGTAGTCCAAATGCACCTCGAATTGCCAGCGCGAATCATCGCCGTTAATTAGCTCGATAGGCTCCAGCATTGCCCGCCACGTGAGCGATGTCCTGCCTCCGCTGGTGGTGTGTTTCTGCGGGCTGGGATTGACTCCGATGAGCTTGGCTCCCTTTGGCAGCCTGAGAGTAACCACAAGCAAGCCTTGACTCTTTGGAAACGGCGAGTGCTTATGGTGATAGTGCCAAGAGCCATCATCGCGCTTGTGAGCATTCCAGTGAGAGCCGAAAGGCGGACATGCTACATACATTGCCTCCACCATCCCACCCATGGGCACCGGGTTCGGCAAGTCACCCTCAAGTCTACGCAAGCCTGCCGGAGCTGGCTTTGCAAGCCAGTGTATCTGGGCGGGTTCACTTTGCAGGGCAAGATATTCAACGCTCCAATCATTCCACATCAACCACCGCCAGGTATACAGGGGATCATGATGTTCATTAATATGCTTGACCCACGCGTAGCGGGTTGTGTGTCCATGTTCGTCGAGTTCGACCAATGTGAGTATGCGGTAGTCTCCTTCGATAGTGTCAAGGAGCCTGCTCAGCCTGCGAAACTCCGACAGCACCTTCCTGCAGGATGGACAGAACTTGATATGGGATTTAATCTCCTCCATCTCATGAGCTGGGAGTGAGTTGTAAAGCCAGTCCAATACTTTAAGACCACTCAACTCATTGCACTCGACTGCGTATGTTTTGTCCCAACCGATCATGTCCCTGACCTTACACATAGCACGCCACACCCTGTGTTTGGCAATATTAGGAGTACAGGAGAGATAGTTACCGATATCGCGATAATCGCAACCACCATAATGCTTCATGATCAAGGCCTGGCGAAGCTCAGGTTGAAGGGTAGAAATGGCTTCCCGAATCACAAGGAGAGAAAGGTAGTCATCCGAGCCAACGCCGATCTCGGTGCTCGGGTAATTATCGATCTTGTCCAGGCTCTCTTCGGAGTTGAAATATTTTCGTCGAGCATATGAATAGTATACATTCCTGGCAATAGTAGCAAGCCAGGAATGCAGACCTTCGCCCCTATAGCTCGAAAACCCAGCACGGGCCTTTAGGTATGTCTCTTGAAGGCAGTCCTCCACAATATCTACATCACAAGCGATTGAGAGCAAAACTAGGCGAACATGACTGCAGTGTGATTCCCAGACCTGCTCAAACTCCTCACTCAACAGTACAATCCTCCTACAATCGACAAATGATGTATATATTATAGACGCGGCGAGTTGACGTTTAGGCGCGATTCTGCGCCGCAATTTATTCTAGAAAAATTTATCTAGTAACGCGCAACCATCGCGCCTGCAGACGCATCTAGTTGATAGAGGCATACATTCAGTATATCGCCCGGAAGCTTCTTAATTACATTGCTCTAGGAGGAAAAAGACAAATGAAACTAATCAAGATATTTCTATTTACTGCATGTGTATTGATGGTCTCCCTACCGGCGGTCGCAAAAGAGATTCTGGTCATGCAGGAACAAGGAGGATTTGCTAAGTATGATCCATCCACAGGTGCTCTGATCGGCAGGGTCAAATGCACAACCGGATATATGGTATCCGGAACTCAGGGCACTTTATATACATCTGTCAACTACGAACTAAAGGCGATAAATCTGGATGACGGCCAGGTTCTGCGCTCGTACGTGCTCCCGACAGGTTACGGAACAGAAATAGGTGGGCTCGCACTCGGCCCGGACGGCTGTGCTTATGCAACTCAGCGCTACAACAACAGAATTATCCAGGTTAATCTGAACACGGGCTTAGTCAGTGCAGTGCCTCTAAACACATCCATTTATGAACCTACAGGCCTAACATTTGGGGCTGATGGTGATTTGTATGTGTGTGAGGGCAGTTGGTCCTCGGCGGATGTGGTTTTCCGCTATAACGTAGCCACGGGAAATCTGGTGGAAAAGTATGCGGGCACAAAAGACCTAGTCGTCCCTCGGCAGTTGATAACAGCCCCATCAGGAGGCATTTATGCCCTAAACCAGTGCGCATTCGGCCTTTATAAACTGAACAGGTCTACAAAGCAGTTCTATGAGGCAATTGCACCTCCACTCAATAACTATGGTTTTGACTCAGTTGCTTTCACCGCAAACGGAGACTTGTTCCTGAACCACTACCTGTCGGCAGGTGCCAATAGTAAGTTGGCCAGGTACAACTGGAACACTGGAGAGTTCATAGACCTTGCCCCATACACAGGCAGGTTTGTGGTAGCTAATACAGTCCCCGAACCAGGCACATGCATAACATTGCTCTGCGCACTGGCTGGTGCATCTCTGGCCCTGCGAAAACGATGTTAGCAGGCTTACGGAGTTAAAGCAGATTCAAGAAAGTGTGCAATCAATTTCGCAAAAAAAGCGAGAAACTATCTCTGCGATGGTTTCTCGCTTTTTGCCTTTTTGGAACCAAATTGCCGGGATACTGCCTCCCGGCGTGTAATCAATATGTTTCAGATTCTTTTTTCATCCAGGCACGACGTCCGAAAGGATATTGACTTCTAGAACGACACTCCGAACTGGACCACTCCCTCTCCGGCACGGTAGGTATCGGGTCCATAGGCAAAGGTCGTCCCGACAGGATTACTGCCGCCGTCATAATTGATGTACTGATAGCCTACGTTGAACGCCGTGTTCGGGTTCAGCTTATAGGCCCAGCCGATTGTCAGATATGTCTCGGTGGCGTCATTCAGGGCAGCAGAATCGGGACTGAATCGCACCCATTGATAGCCCAACGCAAGCGAGTTGGCTTTGGACAGGCCCCACTGCAGGCCGCCCTCGGCCTTGATAATCTTGTCATCTTGCGTCAGAGCAGTATTCCCAGTGACTGTTGACGGGTCCTTCACTGTCAGGTACTCCCCATTGGCCACAAAATTCAAATTGCCCATAAGCGGATACATAAAATCAGCATATGGACCCTTGATATTTACGGGATTGGCCCAGTGGCCTATTTTATCCCAGAAGCCGGCGGCGGTGAAGTTGCGACCGATAGACTTGTAGCCCGCGCGTACACCCAGTTTGCCGACATTAGCGCCAAACCTGCCATCCCAGGCTGTGGCGTCATCATTTACATCGGTGACTCCGGCTGCGCCTTTGCGGACAAGCGCATCGCTCTGAGTCCAACTACCAGCAAAGTTGAATATACCGACAGGCACAGACAAGTCTGCGCCGTATACTCTGGCTTGATCGTAGTTTGCAAGATCATTGAACTCGTCCTGAGACCATGCCTGATAGAATGTAAAGCCCGCTTTTCCGCTCCATGGAATACCTAACACAGCGCGACCGCCCGCGGTTTGCGAGATCAGTTGGGTCAGCCCACCAACTGCATTACCTCCGACCTGGTTGAAAGTGCCGATGTCGTTTCTCGGCTGGCCGGTCAGGCCGTTGACCAGATAATCGTTCTGGTTGTTTTTTGCAGCGAACAGAGTGATGTCCACCCCGCCGAAGTTGTTCATCAGGCTGATACCGTCCATAGGATAGTAGCCGTCATCGGTCTTCAGGATCGTCGTATAAGAATCTACATCGATTTTCTTAAGTGTATACGGAGTAAATTGAAGCGGAAAACGTCCGGCTTTTACGGCACCGGTGCAGATTCCAGCGTCAATATATGCATAGTATGGGAAGAACGCATCCACGAACTGGTGTTCCAGCGTACCGACCGTTCTCGAATCCTCTCTGGATGTCTGACGGACGCCGTCAACATAGTCGTCAACCGCAACCAGATAGTTCAGGTAGTTGCCATAGTCGATAGTTGCGTTAGCAGTGGTATTGCAGTTGATGCGTCCCACGACATTGAGATCGAAATCACGCACCACGCCTATCGTACGGCCCAGGGTGGCCGTGAACGGTATCGTTCTGTTATCGAGGTCCACTGCAGGCACAACGCCGCTTCGGTGATCATTAGCGATTGCAAACACATTGGCGTCACCCGTTATCTTCACCCTTCGGGCCTCGGCTTCCAGCACAGCGACCCGGCAGGAAAGATCAGCTACCTGCGTTTTCAACGTGTCTACATCAACACCCAGTGCAGCAAGTTCATCTTTGAATTCGTCAACGAGTTTGCGCACGCACTCCAGGTCTTCTTTGCTCGCAAGACTAGCCAGGCTCTGAGATGGGGGGATCTCACTCTTCCTGGCATAATCCTTAAGGGCATTGTCAAGCTCTTCCTGCGTAACGAACTTGCCCCTCTCACCCGGAACCAACTGCGGTATATACTGAACGAGGCGTGCAATAGCGGCAGCGAACTCATAGCGAGTAATTGCTCTCTTGCCGCCGAACGTTCCGTCCGGGTAGCCGAGTATAATCCCGTCATCTACGAGTGTCCTTACTGCGTCGTATGCCCAGTGATCGGTGGGCACATCGGTGAAAGCCTGCTGAGCATAAATGGGAGCGGCGCACAGCAGCAATATCACCACTATCAGATATGTTGTCTTGTTCATCTTTTCCTCCGTTCCAATCTCAAGCATGGACCCTCTTACTCGGCCAAATGCAAAAAGTCGCCATGTTGCCTGTTTGCATACGGTCTGTAACTTGGACCATGGCTCGGTTGTATATTCGCGAGTGGCGCATATCGAAAATCACCTCCAATCCGCACGTGCCATGTGCCGCGCGCAATGCCCGCTTTGGAGATAATTACCCGCCCAGCGCGATATTCGACCATGTTTTTGTTGGGAAAAGTCGCAAAATAAACATACGCAGCATTAATAAATTTTGAGGGATGCACCTAAATTTGGTGTGGGTATTCGGAGTATTCCCAGCCATTGTGTATTATGCTGAAAACGCCAATGATATAATGCCGGCAATAATACCTGTTTTTAATTATTTGAGTTGACATTTTAGTGATATTGTCTTACTATTCGGATTAATACTGCGGTTCAATTGAACTAACAGTTTGCCAGCTTCAATCTTGCTTGTCCGCCTAGGCCGAGGGCCACCTAAGGAGCAAGCAGAACAAGCCGCACACACATCAAGAGGAGAAAAGTCATGAAAAAGGTATTTGTACTAACGTGTATTTGTGCCATGCTTTTAATTGCAGGAACTATGGCGCAGGCAATGAATGTCAACTTCTATATCGACACCGCCCCTAATGCATCTGCTGCATATGCAGCATGGAAGACAGATGCATATGCTGCCGCTGCAGCCGGGACATACGTCAATATGCGAAGCGGTGCGCACCCTGGAACAAATCTCTTCGATCCGCTGGAGTCAATAGTCTACAGCACCGGAGACCTGGGTCATTTTGTTCAGTGGGTTTTCTGGATTCCCGATAAAACAGTCACTGATCTCACGGGCAACATCCAGTATAGATATACCTACAATTGGGACGGAACAGAAGCTACTACAACTTGGCGTACGACTGTCCCCAGTATGATAAACTATGGCACAGGAGTTGTGGGAACTTTTGGATGCGCTAATTGGGCCGTTGACGACAGCGCTGCTCCATTTGATACTGGTGGAACACCATATGACGAAACGGACGCAGCAGACATAGCCACTGTTGCCGCTCAAATGGTAGCCTGCAATGGATATTCCGCAGCCGAGCTACAGGTCCGAGACTCGTCTGAAAGCGCATGGCAGTCACAAACACTGACCGGGTATGTGGCCACCCCCGAGCCGACAAGTATAATGGCGCTCCTGGTCGGCATCGGCAGCATTGCCGGATATCGAAGATTCCGAAAGTAAACATGCCACATATAGGGTCCCATGTTCGTCGGGAAACATTACCATTAATAACAGTGCCGGGAGTCGAAAGATTCTCGGCATTTTCTATACCCAACCGTTCGCATTTACGTCTAATGTATGCAATTATATCTAACATGCTGTAACATCATTTTCGGTATTATTACCTGATTTTGCTTCATGTGTTGACTTTACAATGATTTGCAGCTACAATACGTAACGTTTCTGTTGACGACCGGGCTTATATATTATCCGGCGATCAAACAGAAGATGCCACACACACTAAAGGAGGAGAAGTTATGAAAAAGATCAGCGTAGTAGTGTGCATTTGCGTCCTGCTTCTGGTCACAGTCGCAGCTGCACAGGCAGTGGATGTCCATATGTATATAGACACCGGTCCCGATGGGTGGAATTCAACCCTGTTTTCTGCTTGGACGCCGAGCGCATTTGCCGCGGCAGCAAACGGCACATACACAAACATGGGCGGCGGCGCACACCCGGGGACAACGATCTTCAATGCGCAAGAGGCCATAGTCTACAGCACCGGAGACAACGGCAGCATGCTTTTGTGGACATTCTGGATCCCAGGGAAAACCATTGCCGCACTCAGTGGCAATGTCCAGTTTCGCTATAATTACGACTGGGAAGGAACCGCTTACAGCACGAGTTGGTCGCAGATAACAACTGGGACCACGTTCCCGTTTTGGACGGAATATACAAATTCGAGCAACGTCAGCGGTGTGGTAGGCACAATAGGTTGCAGTTGGTGGGCAAACGACAACTACGCCAATCCGCTCGACACCGGCGGAACCAAGTATGATGAGACCGATGCTGCGGACGTTGCAGCTCTTGCCCAGGAGATGATCACGTATCAGACTTATTTCGGCGCTGATCTTCAGGTTAGGGAAGACGCCAACAGCGCATGGGAGACTACCTCTGTCACCGGACAACTGGCAGTCCCCGAACCGACAAGCATAATGGCTCTTCTGGCCGGTCTAGGCGGCATTGTCGGATATCGAAGATTCCGAAAGTAAACTCTAAGATCAGCATAACTGATTTTGGCAAATAAACAGGGCCGGGGAAAGATTCTCCGGCCCATCATGTTATCTAGCTTGTTTCTAACACCGCTTAGCCGTTTGCAGACTCAAAGTCCTTCATAAAGTCTACCAGGGCATCGATAGCCTCCATCGGGACGGCGTTATAGATGCTTGCGCGGATACCGCCGACCGAGCGGTGACCCTTAAGACCGATCATGCCCGCCTTCTTTGCTTCGCTCACAAACTTCTCTTCAAGCTCCTCGCTCGGCAGTCTCCAGACCACGTTCATGATCGAGCGGCTGGCTTTGTCTGTCGGAGCGGTCCAGAAGTTGCTGGAATCAAGCAGCGAATAGAGCTTACCAGCCTTCTGCTCGTTGGTCTTCTGAAGAGCGGCTATCCCACCTATCGAGGCAACCCAGTCGGTAATGAGCTTGACTATATATATGCCCCAGGTGTTAGGCGTATTGTAAAGGCTGCCCTCTTCGGCATGAGTCTTGTATCGCAGGATAATAGGCACACTGTCGGGAGTGCGCTCGATCAGGTCTCTGCGAATAATAACCAGCGCGAGGCCGGACGGTCCGATATTTTTCTGAGCACCCGCATAGATCATTCCAAACTGATTAACATCTATAACCCGGCTCATGATCTCGCTGGACATGTCGGCAATGAGCGGCGCGTCGGTCTTAGGAAAGACAGGATAACGTATGCCGCCGATGGTCTCATTCGAGCATATGTGAACGTACTGGGCATCCGCGCTGAACTTCAGCTCCTCGGGTTTTGGAGCGCGCATATATTTTTCTTCCTTGCCGGACCAGACCACATTGCAAGCGCCGTCACCGACTTTGGCTTCTTTTATTGCCTTTGAAGCCCAACTTCCGGTATCGACATAATCAGCGCTCTTGCCCGGTGCGCGAAGGTTCATGGGTATCATCGCGAACTGCAGACTTGCCCCACCCTGCATAAAGAGCACAGCATAGTCGTCAGAGACGCCCATCAGCTTGCGAACGCCCGCCTCTGCAGATTCGATGATCTCCTTGAACTCTTTACTGCGGTGGCTCATCTCCATCACGGACATGCCGCTGCCCGCGATATCCAGAAGCTCGCTCTGCGCCTTTTCAAGAACCGGCAGCGGCAGCGCCGCAGGTCCCGCATTGAAATTGTAGATTCGTGCCATTTTTGTTCCTCGCATATGTCAAAGAGTTAGTAGCCAAGAAGATGAACTGCTTACACTGTGGATATTAGGCGGGGAGACATAAAAACCCTTCTTCTTCCGCTCAAGTTCCAAGTAGGGAGACGACTTTCCCATCCCGCTTCGGGAGGGGAGCAGGCTAACTAATAGTCCACCAGTGCGCAGGTTAATATACCACGACAGACGAGTTCGCCTTCAACGCGTGACTCGGCTTTGATCTTCCATATGCCGCGCCTGCCGGAGAGCAGCTCGACCTTAGTAACGACCTTGTCTCCCGGCACCGCATTGCGCTTGAATCGGACGTCATCTATCGCAGCAAACATAGCCAGCTTGTTTTCGACCTCAGGCTTATTCAACAGCAGATAGCAGCCGACCTGGGCCATATGCTCGACCAGTAACGCCCCCGGAAAGATAGCCTGGCCGGGCATATGACCCTGAAGTATCTTTTCATTTGCGGTAATATTCTTTATCCCGGTACAAGCAGTGCCCTCTTCGTTGACCTCTATAATGCGGTCCACCAGCAGAAACGGATAGCGATGCGGGATTGTATCTCTAATCTGTTCTATGTCTATCATGCTCTCTCCCGGATTGTCGGCTAGCGAGATACGGTTGCCATATATTCGTAAAGCTCCTGTTCAAGGAGAACTGCCTCATCTTATGATATGCGTCCACGCTCTCCGGCGGCATCCTTGACCATGGTGGTAGTTTCGATTCAGGGACTCCTCCGACCACACCTTGCGTATCTGCCAGCGCTTTGGCGTATCTCTCAATTATTACTTTGCTGTATCTTTATCCATACTTATTACTACTCACACGCCTTGATGCAATACTCCTTCAGAACGCGCAGATAAGTTCGATAGTCTTCCAGCGAAACCTCCGGCGGAGTCTGATGGTCTACAGAGGGTATGAACCCTCCCTGCCGCATCACAGGCAGCAGCCGGTCAAACTCCTGCCTGATCCTGCCCTCACCCAGATGCATTATAGTCTTGTCATACGCGCCGATCATATTCAGCATCGGGTGATCAATTCTGAGCTGGGCGACATCCACCCCGGCCATCCTCTCAAGAGGCAGCAGACCGCGCACACCTACGCTTGTAAACCATTCCGCCGGGACAGTCACGTCGCCATCGGTATCCACAAACGGCACAATCTCTCGCTCCAGAAGCATGGGTACGACTCGTCGATAGTATGGAGCCATAAACTCTTCGAACTGGTCATGTGAGAGCATCGGGCCATGGTTATACGACATATCCTCAGCAAATGTCATGAAGTCCGGCGTGCATATCTCGCAGAACTGCTCAATCACTCTAATCTGATAAGCCAACAAGTCCTCGTTGATCTGCTTCATAAGATCCGGCTGGTCGTAAAAGGCATACAGGTGCGGTTCGATCCCGAAAAGCACGCGCGGAAACCAGAAGAAACCTTCCAGAGTAATCCATACAGCCAGTTCGCCGCGCTTTTGCCGCTCTGCCCAGCTTCTGACCACATCACGGTCAAAAGCATTCTCGGGATACAGAAACGGCTTGATCCGAAGGTAATCGTCGCGGTCATTTATTATAGGCATGCCATGGCCTGAGGGCTGCGGGCAATCCGGTCCGCATGTAAAAATCCAATACTGCTGATGAGGATCCAGCCCAAAGTAAGCGTGAATGTCGCCGCCGTCGCGCAACTCGGCAGGCAGACCCTCACCATGCCACCTGTCGATTGTCTTATCCCACCATGTCGCCCATTCGACCATTGGCAAACGGTCGACAGGTTGAAAATCCAGAACACGTTTGAACCTGTCACGATTGGTTATCATACGACTGACCCCTGGGACTTAAGTCCCACATACATAGGTCCGGGATTAAATCCCGGACCAACAGAAATTATATATTTTCTATTGCCTGGTGTTTGTTACCTGTTACTTGTCTTTTGCAAGCAGTGCCAGGTCTATAAACTGACCGCCCCAGTTCTGCCAGCAGTGAACAGCAATCACATTCTTGCCGGACCTGAGTGCTTTCTTGACGGCAGAGGCAACGTTTATCCCGATATAGCCGTCGCTCCATCCCTTGGCCTGCCAGACGCACTCACCGTTGAGATATACTTGAGTGTCATCATCATAATGGATCGCGAGCATGGCATCTTTGATATTGGCGTCGCTGACATCAAAAGCCTGTCGAAGCCAGATGTCTTTGCTTGTCCATGGCGTGCCGATATAGAGCTCCCACTTGTCTTTCCTGCCGAATGCTCCTTGGCCTACTTGCCATGCATTATCATCAAAACCAGGATTCATCCAATTATCAGCAGGCTTATCAAAGCTGTAGCGCCATGCTTTTGCCATATTGCCGTCCTGAAATGCCCCCACCAGTATGTCCCAGTCATCATCCACCGTCTTCTCAGAGACATTGATCGGCGGATTTTTCTCGTAGTTGGCCTTGCGTGCGTTTATCCGCTTGATCCTGGCTATATCGAACTTGGGCTTGCGATCATACGTGTAGATACCATTATGCTCCTGCTCGACATCGGTGAGCTGCGTATAGCAGAACCCGAAGTGCGTGCTGTCCAGCAATGCGTCCGTCAGGCCTTTATATCTGGTGTAGAACTCTTCCAAATCTTTGGGAGCCTGTCCGTATCCCCAGCCGCCTCCGGCTAGTTCCCAGCCGATGCCTCCATATTCGCTTACAAAGAAAGGCAGCCTGGCTCTGAGTTTTGAAGTTCCATAGCGCTTCGGCAAACCACCGTTCTCACCCGCAAACGCATCGACCCAGCGTCCCCTGAATGTATCCGGGTTCTGATCATAGTCATGGGCGTCAAGGACCTCGGGGTCAGTCAGACCATGCGACCAGCCGCTGGAATCTATAACCGGGCGCGAGGGGTCTATTGCACGAGTAATGTTTACCACACTGTTTTGAAGAGGAACCGCATCGCCAGGGCTTTCGTTGAACGGACACCAGCCGACTATCGAAGGATGGTTGCGGTCGCGGCGGACAACCTGCACCCACTCGTCAACTACGTTCAAATTGATCTCCGGCTTGGAGTAGTTAAGGCCCCAACAAGGGAACTCACCCCATGTTATGTAGCCCAGCTTATCGGCCCAGTAGTGATATCTGGGATCGAAGACCTTCTGATGGAGCCTTGCGCCGTTAAATCCGGCCGCCTGCGACATCTCGATATCATGACGCAGAGCCTCATCAGTCGGAGCGGTCCAGATTCCGTCGGGATAGAAACCCTGATCCAGAACAGTTCTCTGGAACACCGGTCTGTCGTTAATAAGAATGGCTGCGCCCTGTATTGAAACCTTTCGCAGTCCGAAATACGAATCCAGCTTGTCGACCACATCTTTGCCGCGCAGAAGAGTAAACTTCAAATCATACAGAAATGGGTCCTCAATGGACCACAGATGCTTCTTGGCAAGATTGAGCACCAAATAATTGTCTCGCCAATCGGCCGTAGTAGTCGCGCTGCCCACGAGCTTACCTCCGGCGTATGCGTCGACCTTGAGCTTCATGCCCTTGCTCAGTCCGTCAATCTCGGCCTGAATCAATGCTCTGGAGTTGTCCGGGTCGGACTCCAATTTGAAATCTTTGATATATGAGGAGCCGACGCCCTCGAGCCATACGCTCTGCCAGATTCCGGTAGTCCTGGTATATACGCAGCCCTGGCTTTCCAGTGATGACGCCTGCTTGCCCAAGGGCTGCAGTCCACTGCGAGTATCATCAAAGGCATGAATAACCACAGTATTCTTGCCTTTGTTGAGGAAACGAGTTATGTCAAACGCAAATGGCGCGCTTCCACCTATATGCTCACCTACAGGTTGCCCATTTATCCAGACACCGGTCCTGTAATCGCTTGCGCCTATATGAAGCAGCGTGCGCGGCGACTTCCAGCCCGACGGCAGCTCAAAAGTCCTGCGATACCACACATTGTTAATAAAGCCCTTGCGTGCCAGCCCCGAAAGCTTACTCTCGCGGCAAAACGGAACGATTATCTTGTCGGGATATGGCTGCTCATCAAGAAATACAGCAGCGTTATCATCGGTCTCAGCAAACTCCCATGTCCCGTTGAGGTTCATCCATTCGGCTCTCCTCATCTGTGGAACTGGATACTCAGGCCGAGGGATCGACTGGGCGCAACATGCGCCGATCGGCATCAGCATGGCGATACAAAAAAAGCACTTTCTGATCACTGTATGTTTTCTCCTTAAGCTGGAAATTCAGACACGACGGATGAGAGCCTATGTCCCCATCCATAACAGCATTCTTTCGCAAGCTGATGCAATCCTTCCTTTTTTGCACAAGCACTTATTAAAAGCTTGCTTCATTCATCAGCGGGACCGCAACCATGTTACATACAGTTAGTTTGCTGCGTTATCAGCACAATTCAGCAAGTTTTGAGCCTAATGTTCCTGTAATGGTGACTTGTTACATGAGCACTAGCGCCGTCTGCCGGAAGACGGAGGAATAGCGGGTCGGAATGTGTAAGCGGGTAGTACTCCATCAAGTGCGAAAGGAGTAGATCGGCCATGATCGAAATCGTAGTAGCACCCGAGGAGAGCAAAGAAAAGCTCTGGAAAATGTATCAGGAATACGCTCACGAGCTGTCTGAATACGACCACGAGAAACGCCGCGGCGGAGCATATCACTACCCCTGTTTCGACCACTTCTGGCAAGACGATCACTGCGTGCCGTTTCTGATCCTCTACGACCACGAACCTATAGGTTTTTGCTTTATGCGCGATATCTGCCTGAGCTACCGCATCGATGAGTTCTATATCCGTCCACTCCACCGCAGGCGCAAATTCGGACATCTGGCCGTGGAGAAGGTGAAGGAGCACTGCCGGTCACTCGGCAGACACAAGACTATCATCGCTAATGTCTACGTCAACAACGAACCGGCGCTCGCGTTCTGGAGCTCAGTTGGGTTCAAAGACACCGGCAGGCGTGAGAGGGTGAAAGAACTGAGGCTGGTTGAGATGGAATCGAGCCTGAGAGAAACAGAAAATCCCTCCAGGCTAGATGCCCGGAGGGATTAGAAAATAATCAATATAAAATACTAGATAATAAATCAGATGGATATCTCCATTCCACCGTTGGCGATGGACTCATCCGATGCCGCGAGAATCTTGACCATATTCAGTCCACTCTCGCCTGAACTGCGCGGCTTTTTGCCCGTTTCGCAGCACTCCAAAAAGTGCTTGCACATAACGGAAAGAGGCTCCTGCTCCTGCAGGCGGGGAATATGAATATCTCCGTAGTGATATGAACACAGAAACTCACCGAACGTATCATAGTGCGGCGGGTTGTCCACGCCTTTATCATAGATTTGTATCTTCGCTAAAGGGTCGAGATCGTCATATACCAGCATCTGCTTGGTGCCGACTACGCTCACCGAACGCACCTTGCGCGGGTCGACCCAACTGACATGAATAACGGCGCTCGCATTGTTTTCGCATTTCAACGTCACAAACGCAGCATCCTCGACCTTTGGATGCAGAAGCTTCATGCCGACAGTTCTCACAGTCTTGGGCTTGAGACCCGTAGCATACAAGATCACCGAAAGATCGTGCGGAGCAAGGTCCCACACTACATTGATGTCGCGCTGGAAAATGCCGAGGTTAAGCCTTGCGCAGTGAACATAGAGCACATCGCCCAGTATGCCGCTCTCAATGACTTCTTTCATCTTGTTGACACCGGCGGTATACTCAAACGTGTGGTCCACCATCAGGACTCTGCCGTTTTTCTTTGCCAGATCGACCAGTTCCTGAGCCTCACTGACTTTGGCAGTCAAAGGCTTTTCGACAAGAACGTGCTTACCCGCCTCCAATGCTTTTTTTGCGAGCGGATAGTGCGCCGACACATGTGTGCATACGGCCACAGCGTCTATAGTCGGATCATTAATCAAGTCGTCGAAACTTGTAGTGGTCTTTACATTCGGATATAGGCGGCTCATGTGCGCAAGGCGTTTTTCGTCCTTATCGCAGCAGATTGCCATCTCGCAAGTGGGGATCTGATTGAAGTTTCTAATGATATTGGGACCCCAGTAGCCCGCCCCAACAACGCCTACTTTGATGTTCATTATTTCCCTGCCAGAAGAATTTTTGTTTTAACAGGCTCCTCGTCCGACGATAGCCTTGGTGATGGTGCGAAGCATAATCCTTATGTCGAGTATTACCGACTGATGCTCCAGATACCAGATATCCATCTTCACGCTCTCGTCGAAGGTGACCCTGCTTCGTCCATGGATCTGCCACCAGCCCGTAATTCCCGGCAGACCCTGCAGGCGGCGGCGGTGCCAATCCTGGTACAGGTCCACTTCATAGGGTATGTGCGGCCTCGGGCCGACCATGCTCATGTCGCCCTTGAGCACATTCAACAGTTGCGGCAGTTCGTCAAGACTGGTGCGCCTGAGGAACCTGCCCACCATCGTGACCCGGTCGTCGCAAGTCATTTTATATATCTTTTTTCCGCGCTGGTGGAAGTTTTTAAGCCCTTCCTCATTTCCTTCTATGAAGAACTTCATATACTTGCGATGTGAGCTGTCATCGTTGCCCACACGCATACTGCGGAACTTGTAGAACGTGAATTTCTCCCCTCCCCTGCCGATCCTGGTCTGCTTGAACAAAACCGGGCCGGGGCTGGAAACCTTGATGAACAAAGCTATGATGGCTGCCAGGGGTGCTGCCAACACAAGACCTACAGACGCGGCAATCAGGTCCAATATGCGTTTTGATTTATACTGCCTGATTTTTCTCACGCTGTATACCCGCGTGCCATTCTCCTTTGCAGCGGCGCCCTCCACCGTTGCCATAACGATACTCCCTCTCCTTTTCATCATCCTGCCAGATAATAGCTCCGCTCTACGGCGGACTTTTCATTTAGTATTGAGTAATTTATATTTGTTATTTAGTTGGTATTAGACAGCTTGCTTGATTACTTCAGCGGCTTCCGCCACCTGCTCGGGCGTAAGCTCCGGAAACATCGGAATCGACACAATATGCTTTGCATAATTCTCGGCTACGGGGTTGTCACCCACCTTGCCGCCAAGGGAGCTGAATGCAGGCTGAAGATGCAAAGGCAGCGGATAGTGTATACCACAACCGATACCATTCTCTTTAAGCTTGGCCATGAACGCATCTCTGTTTGCCGCGCGCACTACATATACATAATATGAGTGCTGAGCGTAGGGCTTCTCAGTCGGTAAGACAAGCCCTTCAACGTCCGAGAGCAGTTCCCGATATGCCTTTGCATGCGCGCGCCTTGCTTCGACCCATTTATCCAGATATTTGAGCTTCACTCTCAGTATGGCTGCCTGCATGCCATCCAGTCTTGAGTTATACCCGATAATCGCATGTTCATACCACGTCGTGCGACCATTGTCCCGCAGCAGCTTGACTCTGTCCGCAACCTCATCTGAGTTCGTCATCACCATACCGGCGTCGCCATATGCGCCGAGAGTCTTGCTCGGATAAAAACTAAAGCCCGCCGCGTCACCAATCGAACCGACCTGCCTGCCCTTGTAATGAGTGCCATGCGCCTGGGCGCAGTCCTCAATCACCTTGAGACCACTGCCGCGCGCAATGCTCATAATTGTGTCCATATCAGCGGGGTGTCCGTAGAGGTGCACCGGCATGATGGCCTTTGTCTTGTCGGTGATGGCCGAGCAAATCCTGGCGGGGTCGATGCAATAGGTCTCGGGGTCACAATCGACAAAAACAGGTGTAGCGCCCGTATGCGAAACTGCCGCTGCAGTAGCAATAAACGTGTTCGAAGGAACGATTACTTCGTCGCCCTGGCCGATTCCAAGGCCAAGCAGCGCCAAGAACAAAGCCTCCGTGCCGTTGGCTACTCCTATGCCGTGCTTTGCCCCGCAGTAGGCGGCAAACTCCGACTCGAATTCTTTCATTTCATCGCTGAGAATAAACGCGGTGTTGTCGCAGACATTCTTAATTGCTGCCTCGACCTCTGAAGCGATGGATTTGTGCTGAATTTTAAGATCAATAAGGGGAACCATACTCACCTCTGGTCCTGTAGGGGTTCCATGGAGCCATTTAGGAGTATAGCTTTATATGGCTCATCTGTCAACCCGGACTGACATTTTAAGTCATGAATTGTGCATATTACGCGACCTGGATTGCCGACCACCACCGACCCGGCGGGGATGTCTTTGGTCACAACAGCGCCTGAACCAATTACCGAATGCGCACCGATCCGCACGAATGGAAGGATCGTAACGTTTACGCCGATCTCGACACCTTCTTCGATGTGCGGACCGTGCATACACTGGCCTGAAAATTCGCAGCCGGGGTGGATATCATTGGCTATTGTCACTCCAGGCGCCATAAATGCATTGTCCTCGACTACCGTAAACTGCGCGATATAGCAGTTGCAGTGAATCTTAACGTTGTTGCCGATCTTGCAGCCGTAGTCTATAGTAGTGCAGTTCCATACGTTGAAGCCGTCACCGATCTCACTTTCCTCACGAATCGTGACATTGTGGCCGGTGGCAAGACGGTTTCCTATAGTCGTACCGCCATAGATAACCGTGCCGAAGCGTATGCACGCATCATCACCTATGCGCAGTGTGTGGTCCTTGATCTTGCGGCCCGTCAGATAGCCCAGTTTCACGCCATCATCAATCTCAGCATCCTTGCCCAATATGACCTCAGGCATTCCCAGTCCTCCATAATCTGCTTTGCTTTTTCTCATAACTCGGCATTTTTCATACCGATAATAGTCGTTCAAAGATTCCCAAGCTGCTTTTGCAGAGTCATTCTTATAGATATATTCCACAGTCGGATCAGTCGTGTGAATGGAAGAATACACGTCAATAGACGCTGCACAATGGACCCTTGCCGCACAACGGTAAGGGTCCATATGTCATAATAAATCCATACACTCTACATATATCACGATCGAATCGCCTTCCGTCCGACAGGCAATCCCGCAGTCCCTACACCGACATATGATCGATTGTAATGGAAGTATCCACTGCTGTCTTCTCGCTTTACCTTATTGAGCACAGCGCCGATCTCATGAACATCGACCGAGGCCAATCGAGACTGAAGCTCTGCCTCGCTGCCTCGCGGCACACGGCCTGCCGAATGCACGACAATTGCGTTTCCGACCTGAGCCGCAACAAGAACCGGGTCAGGAAATGTGACGGCCGCCGGAGTATCGTATATAACGAAATCGGCCAGTGATTTGACCTCGTCGGCAAATTCCTTCATTTCGGGCGAGCGCAGCAGCTTTACTGGATTTTCTGGAACCGGACCGCTTGAAACCAGCAAAAGACCCTGCACCCTGGTGGGAGCCATCGCCTCTTCCAAAGAGGCAGCGCCGCTTAACAGATTTGTCAAGCCGACTTTGTTATCTACTCCAAAGATCAAATGCTGAGTGGGCTTGCGTAAGTCGGTATCCACCAACACTACGCGCGCGCCTTCTCTTGCAAGAGCCACGGCCAAATTGGATGCTGTGATGCTGCGCCCTGAATCCGGCTCCGCGCTTATTATAGCAATAGCATTGAAGTCCCGGCTTTGGCTTTCGACCCATAAGTTCGACGTAAGCATCTGATAAGATATGTCGACGATCTCCGGACACTGCTGCCTAGCCAGACTGTGAGCCCTTGAAGCAGGCACAGCCGCCAGCACCGGAATTCCCAGCAGCTTCTCCGCATCGACAGGAGTCCTGATTCCGTTGTCCGCATAGTGGAGCAGAAATGCCGCGCCGATTCCAAGGAGCGGACTCAGAAGAAGAGCCATTATGAGCTTGAGCGACTTGCGCTGGTCGACCGGTACCCAGTAGGCCGGATCAATTGTCTTCAGCGTCACTTCGTTCTTAGACTGCTGTTCCTTGATCTTGGCCTCATCCAATTTGCTTCTCATAAGACCATAAGTGTTGGTTGCTGCCGTAACGTCCGTCTCCAGCTCGGCATATTTTGCCTGCTGCTCAGGAAGCGCTGAAATTTCTTCGCGCGTTTGTTCGAGGACATTATTCATCGCCTGCAATTGTGCAGCCGATCCAACCGCATCGACCTTTGCATTCACCCAATTGCCCATGGTATTCACATAGACCTGACTTTTGCTTTCGGTCTTCCCGGAAACAAAATCTTGCTTCATAGTGCTGATTTTTTTCCAAATGTCATCAATCTGCCTCTGCAGATTCATAACTTCGGGATGGTTTTTACCCCTCCGGGGTTGGTTTGCAATACCATTAAGCATACCTGCTTTTTGTGTCTCCAACTGGGCAAGCTGTTGAGTATACTGCTGCCATATCGGATCGCGGGAAGTCTGTTCGTTTGAAATTTCATATTCGGGTAGACTTTTTCGTTCATTATCTACCTTCGCAAGACGTGCAGCGTTCACGTTGTAATCCGCCTGTGCCCTGTTGAGGTCCATCTTGGATTGCATGAGTCTCTGGACAGCGGCCTGACCCTGTTGATCGATGGCTACAATGCCGTTCTTCTCTTTATAATCCTTCAGCGAAGTCTGCGCCTTGACCATAGCTTTGCGGGTCGTCTCCAACTGCTCTTCAATGAACTCTCGAGACTGCCTGACGGCTGAGTTGTTTATATCGGCATAGACATTCTTGAACTCATTAGCAATCACGTCCGCAGCTACCTTTGCTTCCTGCGGGTTTTCCATCGTAACTTCGATCGCAAGGATATTAGTGTCCTTAACCGGTTGAACGGAAGTCCTGGATAGGATTTGTTCGGGAGTATAGGATAGATTCATGTCTTTGAGTGTCTCAGCCGCATTGGACAAGACTCTCTGACTGGTGGCGATATTTCCAAGGTTGGACAGTTTGAGCTGAACGTCCATCATCATCATCTGCTGCTCAGCATAGATCGGCGTACCTTCGCTGGACATCCCCTGAGACTCCATAACAGTGGTCCGTCCCATATAAAGCCGAGGCGTGAGCATATTATTTATTTGAACAGCGCCAACGCAGATCACCATGCCGAGGATAATCAGCCAACGCCTCCTGCGTATAATCCTATAATAGCGCCAAAATTCCAAATCCTTGTCCTCCTCGACTTAGAAGCCGTTCTTGCGAAGCCAGCTCAGGTTTATCACAGAGCTAATGATTGAGGCGATCTTGTTCATATCCGGAGTCTTTGTCTCAGGAACGACAACCACATCGCCTGGCTGAAGCACTATATCCTGAGTAAGGTCTCCCTTATCAAAAAGGTTGGTAAGATTACATTTCACGCGTTCGGGCTTGCTGGGATCACCACGAACAACAACTGTTGAACGCAGCTTGCCGCGTTCAGTTGCTCCTCCGGCAAGACCAATCGCCGAAAGTACGGTAGTATTGTCTTTGAGGTCATATATTCCCGGTCTCATAACCTGGCCGAGCACATAGAATTTGTTCTGGTAATCCTCGGTAGGAATGTAGATCGTATCGCCCTTTTGAAGTTCATAATTCTGTGTGAGATCGCCTCCAGACACCATTTTCTTCAGGTCAATCGGCAGAGACACCCACTTGCCTGTTTCCGGGTCCTTCCTGGTAAGTGTAGCCTTCTCAAGCCATGAATTGTCAATTATGTAACTCCCCGCGCCGGCAACTGCATCCATCACTCTGTCGCCGTCCTTATACTGGACTTCACCTGGACGATTTACGGCGCCCCATACGCGCACCGTGGGCTTATGGATGTTGATAAGGCTTATCTGAATTTGCGGATTGATGAGTATGTCTCTTTTTTCAAATTCCTTGGCGATTTCTTGGGTCAATTCTTGCTGTGTTTTACCTTTGGCCTGCATCTCGCCGATATAGGGCACATTGACCTTGCCGTCAGGAGTTACCTGCATTTCCAGATTGGATAACTGCTGCTCTCCCCACACATCCATTCTTAAAACATCTTCTTCGGCTATCTTATAGTCCGCAGGCACATCGGTCGCAACCTTGGCGGGCTGCGCTTCCTGCTGATTTTGAGCCTCGACAGGAGTATTCAAACTGCTCGACACCTGACCATCAGCCGCAAATGAAATTGACGTGAAGCAAAACAGCGCTAATGCTACAAGCGCCGGACTAAATTTATTCACGAATTGAATCCTCCTTGCGTCAAACCGCAGTTAGCTGCAGTATCAATTATCGCCGTCTGGCTCGACATCTTTAGGTTAAACCACACGCAGACGCTTTGTATACGCGAACTCGGCTATTGTTGTTCCCGTCGAGTCTAATTACCCCAAACCTGCAGAGCTCTAACATGTTTTTCTAGACTTTGGAGGCTGAAAGCTAGAGGCAAAATAACGTAATCATCAACTCTATTATACGAGTTAATTGGGTTTGCGCAACCGCTCAGTTTGCAGCAACAGCAAAAATGCCGTTTGTTTCGGAGCCTGATCCACCGGCAACCGGCCCTTCGGCGGTGAGCTTCACTGATATCAACTTGCTTATCCCCGGCTCCTGCATTGTGACCCCGTAGAGGCTGTCTGCGGCTTCCATGGTGGCTCTGTTGTGCGTAACAACGATGAACTGCGAGTTGGTCGAAAAGTCTTTCAGCACTTCTGCAAACTTCTCCACATTGCTCTCGTCCAGCGGAGCATCTACCTCGTCCATCAATACAAACGGGCTTGGCTTGCTCATCAGCAGTGAAAAGACAAGCGCGGTTGCAGTCAAAGCCCTCTCTCCGCCCGAGAGCAGCGCCATATCCTGAAGCTTTTTCCCCGGCGGCTGGACGATTATATCGATGCCCGTCTCCAATAAGTTCGCGGGGTCCGTAAGCGTAAGCTCGGTCTTGCCGCCTCCGAAGAGACGCTTGAATACAATATCGAAGTTGCACTTGACCGTATTAAACGTGTCCATAAACAGGCCGCGAGTATTTGTGTCGATCTCTTTAATGGCGTCGAGTATCTGATCGCGCGCGCTTTCCAGGTCTGTTCGCTGCTCAGTGAGAAAGTCCCAGCGCTCCTTGATCCGATCATATTCAGCAATAGCGCCGGTATTTACCGGACCCATCTCTTTTATCTCTCGCCGCAGCCTCGCGACCTCACCGGCAGTCCCACGTTCGATCTCGATCTCCTCCGGCCAATCCATAGCCTGCTCGAACGTAACTTCATACTCCGCCATCAATCTCTCAGTCGATTGCTGAATTTGAACTTCGAGACGCGCCTCTTTTACATCGGCATCGTGGGTGTCGATTGCAAGCTGATTTCTGCGCGCAGTGGCTTCCCTGAGATTAGTATCTATCTCGGCTGCCCTGGCATTCTCCTGCGCGCGCTTTTCAAGCAGTTCATTAAGAGAAACATCAGCAGCGGCAAATAGCTGTCTCTGGCGGTCGAGTTCGATCTGAGTGTTGTCGCGGTCAGCAGTCAGAGCAGTCACATCGACCGCGATCCCGTCTATCTGAGAACGTCTTGCATCCAGCGAACCTGTAAGCTCACCGACGTGCGCATTGGCCTCACGCAAAGAGTTTTTAAGTGCGGATGTGCGCTCAGTCGCGCCCGCCAACTCCACATTGAGGCGCATGAGCTCCTCGCGCTCAGTTGCGCGCTTGGCGGCAAGCTCCTCGATATCCTGCTCGGCTCCGGCCACCTTCTGGTCCAGATCGGTGTTCTCCTTGCCCGCCGTCTGAAGCTCGTCCTCCAAACGCTTGACCGACTCGGCCTCGTCCTTAAGCAGCAGTCCGGCTTCATCCTTTTCGAGCACGACCATATCCAGCCGACTGCTTATCTGTTCGGCATCTTTTACGGCAAAATCGGCTCGCTTCTGATGCTCTGCAAGAGCTATTCTGCTCTCTGAAAGCGATTTCTCCTCGCCCTCGATCATTCCCCGCAGACCAGAAAGCCTGATCTCACTGTTCTTCTGATCAGACTTAAGATCATCATGAGTCTTTTCGAGAGACTTGATCTCGGATGTCAGCGAATCGATCTCCTGTTTGCGCGCCAGAAGCTCGGGGCCTCTGTTCTTTTTAGCGCCGCCGGTAATGGCTCCGCTCGGGACAATCAACTCGCCGTCTATAGTGACGATCTTGTTCCAGCCGTCGAGCTCATGAGAAAGCGCAATGGCGTCATCTATATTTTCAGCGACTACGGTCCGGCCCAGAAGTGAGCGTATGGCAGGGTCGTATTTGCCGTCATAGCCTATCAGGTCGGCTGCAATCCCCAGAGCGCCTGAGCGCGGGTCCATCCTTCCGCGAACCTGATGCTTGTGCTCACTCATATTATCCAGAGGCAAGAAGGTCGCCCTGCCCACCCGGTTCTCTTTAAGGAACGCGATGGCCTGCTTCGCCTCGCCCACAGTATCGGTAATGACATCCTGCACGCTGCTGCCGAGGGCTATTTCTATGGCCGTTTCATAGCCCTTGGGAACGTTGATCACATCTGCAACTACAGCGAACTCACCGCGCAGCTTACCTGCGTTTCGAGCCGCCATAACAGACCGGACTCCCTCAAAGAAGCCCTCATGCGACTCGGCCATCTCGCGAAGAGTGGCAAGTCGCGATGACCTGCCCGCGATATCGCGTGAGATATCCGATAGCTTGCGGCCAAACTCAGCCAGTTCCTTCTCAGCCTGCTTGCGTTCTTCCGCAAGACGCGAAATTTCCGCAGCGCAATTCTGAACCTGCTTCTTGAGCTGTTCGACCTGAGCAGACGCCTCCTCGCCAAGCTTGACGGCATCCTGCTTCTGAGCCTGCAAAGCGTCGATCTCATCGGCATATTTCTTGAGACCCGATTCGAGCTGAGCTACACGGTCTCTAGAGTTTTGCAGAGCATTGCGCTTTGTGGCGAGCTGCTTGGCAAGTTCCAGATAATTTGCTTTCTGATCGGTTACCGCGCGAGTGATCTCTTCGTAGCGGCGGTCCAGGTCAGCAAGAGCTGCGGCGCGTTCTTCGGAGGCTGTCTTTGCGCGGTGCTCAGTCTCGGCAGAGACACTCACTTCAAGCTCCAGCTTCTCTATACGCTCGCGCGCTTCCTCGATCTTGCACTCTATCGCGACTACATCCTCATCCGCCTGCTCACGCGCCGAACCGGCTGATTTGAGCCTCTCCTCGACCAGCGCAAACTTGCCCTCCAGCCTCTGCACATTTGCCGACAGGTTCTGCACAATTCGCCGTGAATTATCGACCTCTTCCTCAAGATGCTTGACATTGATGGTCTGCTTTTCCTTTTCCCATTCCAGATCGGCGATCTGCTTGTCGTAAGCCTCGATCTTCTCAGATGCGCCCTCTTTGGATGAGCGCACATCATCGAGACTGCCGGTAAAGCGCCGCAAATCTCTGATCAAAATTCCAATTTCGATCTCGCGCAGCCTGCTCTGGAGATCATCAAGCCTTCTGGCCTGCTCAGCCTGCTCGGCCAGCGGCTCGAGTTGACCGCTGATCTCAGCCATAATGTCTCGGACGCGGTTGAGATTCGCCTCTGTCTTTTCGAGTTTGCGCAAAGCCTCAGTGCGCCGATAGCGATATTTCTTGATACCGGCTGCTTCTTCCAAAAGCTCACGGCGATCCTCACTCTTGGCAGACAGAACAGCGTCTATCTCACCCTGGGTAATAAACGAATACGCCTCGCGGCCTATGCCCGTATCCAGGAACAACTCGTAGATATCTTTGAGGCGGCAGCGGGTCTTGTTTATGAAATACTCAGCCTCACCCGACCTGTATGCGCGGCGGGTGACAGTGACCTCGTTAAAATTGAGAGGCAGAGTCCCGCAGGTGTTATCGAGAGTGAGCGAGACCTCAGCCACACCCAGCGGCTTGCGCTTCTCGGTGCCGTTGAAGATTACATCGACAGCCTTCTGGCCGCGGATATTGCGGATATTGGTCTCACCGAGGACCCACAGCAGCGCATCGGCAATATTGCTCTTGCCCGAACCGTTAGGCCCGACAATAACCGTAATGCCGTGGTCCATCTCGACCGTTGTCTTCTCAGCAAAGGTCTTAAAGCCGAATAATTCTATTTTTTTAACGAACATAATCAGTCCTGTTGTGATTTATGGGTTATGGGTCTTGATGGTATGAGCCTTAAGATAGTTCATTAGTGCTCCTATTTGACGAGCAGTTTTGTCCGCTGATCCATATACTTTCATGAAGACATCCTCATCTATATATCCCATGTCAAGCGCCACGTATAGCTGGGCTTTGACCTCTGCTGCCGATCCCTTGGCAATTGCAAGAAACCGATGAAAATCACCATTGTTACGACGATCAAAACCCTCTGCTATATTCGACATTATCGAAACTGAAGCCCGCCTAATCTGGTCCCGCAATCCAAAGTCTCTCGCCCAGTCGCCCTGTGAAGTGAGTGTGTATATCTGCTTAGTCAATGCGCGGGCTTCTTGCCATGACTGAATATCCTCAAATCTTTCAATGACAGACATTCCTCTCCTCCTCAGCTAGCCTACCGCTCAAGTAACTCGAAACACACAACTCAAAACTCATAACGAAAGCTATGACGCCCTGCGCGCCCTCTTTTCGGCCCACCCTCTCAGATAGGCGATCTGCTCAGCCATGGTGACCGATATCGGAACGGACAATTGGATGCAATTAAGTATATCATCGCTCGTCACTTCCCGGCTAGAGGCAAATGCATCAAAAAGCGCCGACACGACGACTTGTTCAATCTCCGCGCCGCTGAAACCCTCGGATGCTGAGGCAAATGAGTCGACGTCAAAGCTGCCAGGCTCACGCTTTCGCTTTGAAAGGTGGATCCGGAATATCTCGGCGCGTTCGTCACGACTCGGCAGGTCCACAAAGAATATCTCATCGAACCTGCCCTTGCGTAAAAGCTCGGGCGGAAGCTGAGTGATGTCGTTCGCAGTGGCTACGACAAAGACCGGCGCGCTTTTCTCCTGCAGCCATGTGATGAATGTGCCGAATACGCGCGATGTCGTGCCCGCATCGGATAGCGGCGAGCTTTGCACACCGGCGAAGCCCTTCTCCATCTCATCCATCCACAGCACGACAGGCGCCACCGACTCCGCAACTTGTATTGCACGCCGGACATTCTGCTCACTGGAGCCGACTATCCCGCTGAAAATCTTGCCCACGTCCAGCCGCAGTATGGGCAGGTTCCAGAGCGCACCGACAGCCTTTGCCGACAGACTCTTCCCGCAGCCCTGCACACCCAGCAGCAGTATTCCCTTAGGCTCCGGCAGACCATAATCGCGCGCCTTTTGAGTAAAAGAGGATCCGCGCTTGGCAAGCCAGTCTTTGAGGACACCCAGCCCGCCGATATCGGAGAACTTCTCATTTGCCGGATAATATTCCAGCAGACCGCTCTTACGCACGATCTGTTCCTTCTCTTTGAGGATCACATCGATATCAAATGCGCGCCTCTCGACAAGGCTCCGCGCAAAAACGTTTTCGGCCTCGGTAATAGTAAGCCCCTGCGCTGCCTTGATTATCTTCTCGCGATCATCGGAGTTAAGATTGATATTCACGTCGGCGCCGTCGCGCTTCATCTTGTCGATTATCAGTGCCAGCAAATCGCCGAGTTCGTTAAAATCGGGCAGACTGTAATCGACCACAGTAATATCTTTCTCAAGCTCAGGCGGCAGACGAAGTATAGGTGAAAGGATAATAAGGCTCTTGTGGCTGCTTTTGAGGTTTACGACCATATCCCGCAGCAGCCGGATGATCACCGGGTCGGAGATCATCGAGTGCATGTCGTTGAAGACAAATAGAGCGTCCTCATCACACTTATCGACAAACTCCAGAGCGGCAAGGAGTGTGCTCGCCTGCCCACCGACCGGCGGCGACGGACGAACCCCCTGCGTCAGACTCCAGGTATATATCTTTTTGGACGGGTGAGCAATCTCGCGCAGCGCATCCTCCACACGGCGCTCCTCCCATGAAACGATATAGATAATCGGGTACCGCGCGCGTATAAGAGTGCTTATCTCGGTGTCAATTTTACTTGGCGGCATAGTCGGCCCCCTAGAGATAGAAGTCGGAGGTAGATCGAAAGCTTTATGGAACCCAGGGCAAGAATGCTTGAATTGCCATCTGTTTGTTATAGTAGATTTCGATGCATTAAAAAATATCCCTCCTTGCATCGTCACGAGTTTTGAAGTGCCAAGCAATTCACGGTAAGTCACTTACATAACGCACAATCGTGAGAAATGTTCGTGCATAATACAAATACTTGGATTGGGATGTCATTGAGGCAAGGCATGGTTGGTGATAAATATCCCCCATACGATGGTCCGGGATTCAAATCCCGGCCCATCGAGACATAATAGACTTCGATAAAAGCGCAAATGTTCATTGTGGCAGTCGGATGGGTTGGCGCATTCGACGGCTCCGGCGGCAAGCCTCACTAAACAGGATGTTAATAGAGGATAGCAGCATTTACTTGTTGAAGTGGCTGATTACATTTCATTTGGGGGAGGCTTGTATGAATAGATTAGGAATTGTTGCAATTGCACTGACGTTGATCGTTGTCATCTCGGCGGGGTGTGCAAGAAAGCATACCTATATTGCTCCGGGCGGCAAAGTGACTGTAAGTGAGAAGCAGGGAAAAGCTAAAAAGGTTGAGGTTAAGACAGCCGAAGGCAAGGCGACGATAGAAGTCGATAAAAAGAATATTACTGCTAAAGAGCTTGGAGTGCCCGTATACCCCGGCGCAAAGGTCGAGACTGCCGGCAGCTATGAAGGCGACAGCAAAGGCCAAACAGAAAAGATGCACAATTGTATACTGACGACTTCGGACAACTTTGAAAAAGTCTACGGGTTCTATAAATCGAATCTCAAGAATGTAAAGAACTCATTCAATCAGAACACCGGCGACAACAAGATGGCCGTGTTTTCAGTTGCGGGCGATAATGGCGAAGAGATCGCAGTCAATATTTCGACAGACAACGAAAAGAAGATTACCAGAGTTCAAGTAGTAAGAGTTCAGAAGTAAAAGTTGAGGTCGATAGGAAATCGCCGTATGTGTAGGGCCGGGGAAAGATTCCCCGGCCCATCAATTTACCTTAAATATAAAATCCAATATCTCAAATACTAAATCAGTTAGGCTCCTACTCCTGCGCCGGAGCGGATTCCACGCTCTTTGCTCACTTTAGCCCAGTAGCCACTTGCGCGGAATGCGTCCAGAGGATTGGGATCGAGGCCCATCTCCTCGCGAGCCACTTTAAGCAGAGGTTCGATGTCCGTAGCAAAAGCCTCCTGCATGCATGTCTCGGCGCCGACAACATCCTGACCGATCTGCGCCGTATAGAGCCTCTTGCGGTCGATACACATGGCCTTGGCGTAGGCGCTCTGGATGTGCATGATCGTCTGGATCATGGCGTCGATCTTGGCTTTGGTGACGTGCGCCTGGTCGACCATATAGGCTATCGGCGGGTTGTTATTAGGCTTATCCTCTGCCTTGACCAACTCGTTGTAGATCAGGAAGAGCTCATACGGGTTGATCGAACCGACTGTGAGGTCGTCGTCGGCATATTTGTGATTATTGAAATGGAAGCCGCCCAGCCTCTCCTCATCGATAAGGAATGAGACCAGGTGCTCGATATTCTGGCCGATGAAGTGGTGACCCAGATCGACCAGCACGTGAGCGTTGGGGCCGCACTTATTAGCGAACGAATAGCTCATGCCCCAGTCGCCGAAGTCGGTGTGGTAGAAGGCAGGCTCGAAGGGCTTATACTCGATGAGCATGCGCATATTGGCCGGCATGGCGTTGTAGACTTCCTTGAGTGACTCCTCGGCATAATGCTTTCTGCGTCGGAAGTCTCCCTGGCCGGGGTAGTCGGTGCCGTCGGCGAACCACAGTGAGAGCACATCGGAGCCGAGCTTCTTTCCTATCTCCACGGAATCGATCATGTGCGCGATAGCCTTTTTGCGGACAGCCGGGTCCTCATTGGTGACAGAACCGAAGAAATATTCGCGGTCCTGAAAGACGTTGGGATTGATAGCGCCTATCTTGACTCCCAGAGACTTGGCGTAGGCGGCAAGCTTATCGGCATCTTGGAGACCATTGGGAAAGTCCCAAAGGACATGCACTGCCACAGTCGGTGCGATACCTGTGAATTTGTTGACCTGGGCTGCGTCGGCGATCTTCTCTTCGATCGTGACTGCCGAGCCGGGCTGCTTATACGGTCCGAACCTGGTGCCTGAATCGGCAAAGCCCCAGCTCGGGGTCTCTATCTTTTGCGTTTTGAGCTTTGATTTTACTTTATCAACGTCAACACCGCGCGCGGCGAGTTTGTCGACTAATAAATTATATTCGGCTTTGTAGTTGTCGGCCATTACCATTCTTCCTTTCAATCCGGTATGAAGATACTCCATAACTGCTTAGCCGTTTGGAAGATTGTTCCTTCTTATGGCAGGGGAATTGATGCCGATAGGCGAATGCTGTTGTAGTCTTGGCTTGGCAGGGTGATATATGCATTTTGTAGATGGATTTCTGTTCGATGATGAAGGAACCAATGTTCTACTTATCCGAAAGGTTCGACCACAGTGGCAGGCTGGTTTGCTGAATGGGATCGGCGGCAAGATTGAAGATGGCGAGCGCCCTATAGAAGCCATGTGCCGTGAGTTTCAGGAAGAGACCGGCGTCACTTTCGACCAATGGGAATACACAATCCGGCACGATGGACCGGATTGGACTGTCTTCTACTACCGTGCCCACTCGACGGAAGCTGTTAGTGCTGTTCTTAGTCAGGTGACTTACCCGACTGATGAGATGCCGGAACTCTGCTCGGTGATGAGCCTGGAGCAATGCGTTCGGAACATCAAGTGGGCTATTCCACTTTCCAATGATAGAAATGGCTTAGTCTTTCCGATATTGATTAGAGACGATAGTCCGGTATAGAAGTTGTGGCGGATGAAGCATTTGCGACATTAATTGAGAAGCTTGCCAAATGCGAAGGGCAAATGCTTCTTCCCTACAGTTTGCTGGTTTGAACAAACACCCAAATATCAGGTCTTCACGCTGAAGCCGTGCATAACGCCGTTGGGTACATTTTCTCCTAACTCAATCATAGCGGAGTGCATATCGGTATTGCTGTAGTAAAAAGGCTCGCTCGACCTGGCGGCGGGGTCCAGGCAGATAATGTGATCGGAATCGAATCCGACTGCGGCGACATAATGACCGCCTGCAAATTCGTAGTTGCGATTGGTCAGAAAGCCCGACTTCAGACCAATGATCACGGGTCTGCCCTGCGCTATCTCGGATTTGATCTCATCAATACCCCATATTTCTTTCGCCAGGCCATCAAGGCCAAAGACTTCTTTGCCCGCGCCCAGGAGTTCTGTCCAGCGTGTGCCGCCGCCGGTGCCGTCGAGCCGGTGCCCGAGGTTTGCCAGGACCGATACGATATCGTTTGACTCGGGTTTCCTGCTTATGGCGTAACATGCGCACATCGTAAGGGATGCCGGACCGCAGCAGCCGTTCTCTTTATCGGGACAGCCCGGCAGGAACTGCTGAAGATATTCGACATGAAGGAGTGTCTTTATTTGTGTCATCGTTATGTTGCCCCAAAATTAGTTGAAAGTGCTCGGCAATTATAAGTATAGCATAGGAAAGCTTGTTATCCGCACCTGCGGTCAGGGCGAACACATCTTAAGAAATATGTCTCCGCTTTGTTCGGGCAGATTAAAATCTGCGCCGAAAAGGGCCAAATGGCATCTCTGATGCCACTACCTAGCACTTATATGCTGGCTTAGCGGTTAACGGAATCTCATATCCAGAGATTGCCCCAAAGGGGACAGATTGCAAATCTGCCACAACAGAGTATGAAGGAACTTTATCTTCATCGTCAAAGTGGCAAACAGGTATATACTCTACATGGAGCTTAGAAACATATGACATCTCGCGAACGGATTATGCGATTGCTCAATCGTGAACCTGCTGACAGAATACCCAACGGACTCGGAGGTTGTGAAACCGCCGGGCTGCACAATCTGGCTTATAAGACGCTCAAAAACATCTTAGGAGTATCCGACCCCAAAAACCGCGTCTGCACGTTCATGAACAATGCCGTCTTTGAACCTTCGGTATTGAAAGCTATGGACGGCGATGTAATTTTGCTTGGTTCCAAGATGTGTCCGTCCCGCTTCTGGACACCTGAAGCCGATGCGCAGTGGAAACCGCTGGATATATGGGGCACGACTATTCAGGTGGCAGGGGACTGGCAGTTTCGCAAAGACCCTGACGGCACATGGTGGTGGAACAATGCGGCCAAGTGCCCTCCGGGAGAGATTTACTTTGACATGCCGCCTGCTCAAAACAATACCCTTCCTGGTGAAAATGAGCAGCCATCCCCTGACGACTTCAATCCGCCACATGAAATGCCTGAGACTCTGCTCAAACGTCTGGAAGCCGACGCAAAGTGGCTGTATGAAAACACAGATTACGCCATCGCATGCGGAGAGTATATCTTCGACCTGCAGATAGCGCCCGGCGGGCTGATGAGCTGGTGGATGCGAATGGTAACGGAGCCGGATGCCGTCCACGAGTTTCTGGACAAGGCGGTAGACGCCGCAATTGCAAATATAAGACAGCTTGAACAGGCAATCGGTAAATATTGCGCGTTCATGGGGATCGCAGATGATATCGGCGGCCAGAATGGCGTTACCATAGGCCCCGAGCTTTGGAGAAAAATCTACAAGCCGCATTATAAAAGGCTTTTTACCGAGTGGCACAAAATCACCAAGATGAAAGTCAATCTCCACTCATGCGGCTCGAACTTCGATATTATGGACGACCTGGTCGAGTGCGGCGTAGACATATATAACCCCGTCCAGATATCCGCCTCCAGGATGGACCCCACCACATTGAAAGCCAACTGGGGCGACAAAATAATCTTCTATGGCGGCGTCTTCGACGCCACGCTGTATCCCAACGAAATGACGCAGCAGCAGGTCTATGAAGCGGTCAAGCGCAACATCGAGATATTCAGTGCGGGCGGCGGTTACCTGTTCGCGGGCGTCCATAACCTCCCCGGCAACCTGCCCGAAAGCCACATACGCGCAATAATACAGGCATGGCGGGATTGCAGGGACAACCCGGCCCTCATACAGACATAGTAGACGGCATGCCAAAGCATCCTCACGCTCACTTGTAACACACCGGCAACCAAAGCGTAACCATGCCGAAACCTGCTTGTAACATACGTTACCTAAACTTTAAGCAGAGGTTACATGAGGAGGAGAGCGGAGTGAGAAGACTACTCAACTTTAAGACGGCGGCTGCGATATTCGTGTGCATGCTGGTCGGTATGCAAACGGCATTTGCGGACTCAGCCGGTAAGATAGACAGCGGAGACACTGCTTGGGTGCTG
Organism: Armatimonadota bacterium; assembly: GCA_039679645.1. Taxonomy (NCBI): domain Bacteria; kingdom Bacillati; phylum Armatimonadota; species Armatimonadota bacterium. The sequence goes on along the minus strand of JBDKUO010000042.1, from coordinate 17,395 downwards.
GTTTCGAGCGCGCTGGTCATGCTTATGACACCGGGTCTTGGACTCTTTTACGCAGGCATGGTGCGCAAGAAAAATGCTCTGGCCACAATCTTGCAGAGCTTTATGATGTGCGGGCTTGCCGCAGTGATCTGGGTCCTGTGGGGCTACAGCCTTGCTTTCGGCACAGACCACGGCGGGCTCATAGGCTCCCTTGAATATGTTGGCCTCAGGGGTGTAGGGATGACTCCACTGCCCGGCCAGACCATTCCTCATCAGGCGTTTATGATCTTCCAGGCGATGTTCGCCATCATCACTCCCGCACTAATCACAGGCGCCTTCGCCGAACGCATCAGGTTTAATGCATTTTTTATATTTATTATAGTCTGGCTAACTGTGGTGTATTGCCCGGTCGCGCACTGGGTATGGGGTTCAGGCGGATGGCTGCAAAAAATGGGCGCATTGGATTTCGCCGGCGGCACCGTCGTTCACATCTGCTCGGGTATCGCTGCTCTGTGCTGCGCTATTGTGATCGGGCGAAGAAAGGGCTACGGACGCGAGGAGTTCAAACCGCACAACCTGACCATGACACTTGTAGGGACTGCCCTGCTCTGGTTCGGATGGTTCGGGTTTAACGCAGGCAGCGCTCTCGCGGCTAACGGACTTGCAGTTAACGCGTTTGTTGTAACCAACACGGCTGCAGCTACAGCCGCGCTATCATGGGTTATAATCGAATGGCTGCACAGGGGTCAGCCGACCGCTCTGGGGTTCGCCAGTGGAGCCGTAGCCGGACTGGTGGCAATCACGCCTGCTTCCGGATACGTCGGGCCTATGGCAGCAGTTTTACTCGGCTTGGTTGTCAGCCCGATATGTTACTGCGCAATCCTGATCAAGGGCAAGCTCGGTTACGATGACGCTCTGGACGTCTTTGGAGTGCATGGTGTCGGGGGAACCTGGGGAGCCATTGCGACGGGTCTGTTCGCCAGCGCAGTAATCAATCCTGCCGGTGCAAACGGTCTTTTTCATGGAAATGCCGCATTGCTCGGCAAACAGCTTATTGCAATAGTGACTGTCGCAGCTTACTCGTTTGTTGTCACATTCATTATCCTGAAAGTGATCAATATATTCACCCCGCTTCGGGTCAGCAAGGCAGACGAAGAGACCGGTCTCGACCTGAGCCAGCACGGTGAAGTCGGCTACAATCTCTAGCAGCCTCCAGGTAAGATATCTGAAGGCATAAGAATTTCTTATCGCGAAAATGCGAGAGAACGAAATAGGAAAACTTCCCTTTCGTGTTTTCGTAATTTTTCATCCCTCCAGGTATCCCTACCTGGAGGGAAAGTGGACATTCAACAGGAGAATTCACATGAAAAAGGTTGAAGCAATTATCAGACCGGGCAAACTGGACGATGTCAAAGATGCATTGGACGAGATCGAAGTCAAAGGGATCACAGTCATAAACGTTATGGGCGCGGGCAAACAGCGCGGCCGCACGCAGTACTATCGAGGCCAGGAGTATGTGGTAAATCTACTCGACAAGACAAAGATCGAGACGGTTGTGCCGGACGAGATGGTCGAAAGAGTAGTAGAAGCGATTACTAAAGCGGCGTTCACAGGCGAGATAGGAGACGGCAAGATTTTCCTGAGCAGTATTGATGATGTGATCCGAATCAGGACCGGTGAACGCGGAGAGACGGCGATTTAAGTATGGACCTTACTAAAGCCGGACTGGAGACACGCTTCGAATCTTCGACGGACGCAAAACAACTGGCCGACAAACTATCATCCGCGCGCGAGGAGTTGGCCGATCATTTAGCCGAAACGGGCGGCATCGAGATGATGCACGCCTACAGCGACCTCACCGATGCTCTTGTCCGCCGGATTTTTCAAATCGCCGCAAAGGCCGCAGAACAGGATGATCCCAACACCGCAAAGAAAGCTCTGCGCGAAATCGCTATAGCCGCAGTCGGAGGTTATGGGCGAAGGGAGATGTCGCCGTTCTCGGATGTCGATGTCACATTCATCGCAGGCACAGGTGATGATGACGATATAGACCTGGTAGTCAAGCGCGCTTTTCGGATATTGATGGACGTTCTGGAACATGCCCAGATCAAGGTCGGATACTCCTACAGGCGCGTAGATGACGTGGAAAACCTGCCGCTGGAGACCGAGACTGCGCTCCTTGATGCAAGATGGATATCAGGCAATAAAGCTCTGTTCAACGCATTCGAGTCGGCTCTCAGGCAGGCAATCACTCCCGCCGCATTCGTGATCGGCCATATAAACACCAGAGACAACTCAACCGGCACGCCATACCTGGTCGAACCCAACATCAAAGAAGGGCGAGGAGGCTTGCGTGATCTGCACGCCGCGCGGTGGGTCGCACAAGTCGCGTTCGACCTTACAGGACCGGATATTTGGGACGGCCTGCGGTCGCGCGGAGTGGTATCCGATGTCGATATAAACGAAGTAATGAATGCAACCGAATTCATGGCCAGGACCCGCAATACTCTACACCTGCTCACTGGTCGTGGAATGGATACTCTGAGTTCCGGCAGGCACCAGGAGACAGCAGAAAAGCTGGGCTATTGCAGTAATAACTGCCCGACTCCGCAGAAGTTTCTCTCGGCTCTCTACAATCACATGCAAAGTATCCGGCAGGTTTTTCATAAAGTGGCGGAGGCATGTCTTGAGCAGCAGCTTGAGATCGAGCCCGGCATATTTGCACATGCAGGAATGCTGAAAATACTCGACAGGGGTCTTGCTGCACGCGAACCAGCCGCTCTGCTCAGAGTATTTCAGCATGCGCGCGACTATGACCTGCGCATACACCGCGAGGCATGCGGTCTTATCACCGACAGCGCAAATGGTCACAATCCCGGAAGCGATTCGCTGCGGAGCTTTATCGATATCATCTCAAGACCGGGGGCAGGCGCCGTGTTGCGATCTATGGCTGAACTTGACGTGCTTGAAACGGTTGTGCCCGCATTCAAGAACTTGATGACTACAGTCCCCGGTGATGCGGCGCACAAGTTCACGGTCGGCGAACATAGCCTACGTACTGTCGAGCAGTTGGATGCGCTCTTTACCGGTAATGACGAGCAATTTACGGATGTGCTTTCGCGAGTGCAAAAACTGGAGGTACTGTATCTAGCCGCGCTGCTTCATGACGCAGGTAAGTCCGACGCCGGGCGCGACCATGCCAGGGTCGGCGCATCAATCGCGCGCAAGACGGCAGTCGCGCTTGGGATGCCTGAAGAGTCACAATCAAAAGTCGAATTCCTGGTCAAGCATCATCTGCGAATGGCTGAGACGGCAAGACTGCGCGACCTGCATCAAAAACGAACAATCCGAGATTTTATGTCGGTCGTAAAAGACTCTCAACTGCTGGATATGCTCTTTTTACTGACTGTAGCCGATCAGAGAGCGGTCGGCACGCGTAACTGGAATCAGATTCAAGTGAGGTTCCTGATGGAGCTGCATGAGCGCGCCATGGCTGCACTGCGGTCTCCTGAGTCGTCGTCACCCGACCTCGACAGGCACAAGAGAAGAGTGCGCAGGGAACTGTGCCTGGCAAACCTGCCGCCGGACGAGGTTGATGAGCACTGCGCATCCATGCCCGCCAGCTACCTACTCAACACTCCTCCGGACGAGCTTGCGGCGCATATAGGCTATGTCCGAAATGCCAGAAAAGGCTCTCCCGCTATTGAGATCAGAGACGACCGGACAGGGCAGTTTACAGTGCTGACTGTTGTCGCGAAGGACAAAAAAGGCCTCTTAAGCGATATCGCCGGAGCGTTGAATGCAATGAACATCGACGTACATGCAGCTCAGATATTCACCCGCCACTCAACCGACCACATAGCAATAGACATACTTTTCATAGACTTCGAGGGACGCCAGCTCACCCAGATGAAAAAGTGGCAGCTTGAAGGTGATCTGACAAGCGTGCTTACAGGACAGGTAAGCGTTGACAACCTGCTCAGCCGCTGGGGAAAGAAGAAGTTTGAGAAGTCCGAAAAGTTGAGCATGAGCGTGCTGGATAATCTCTCGGACCACGAGAGCGTGATCGAATTCCGAGCATTTGATGCGCACGGAATCTTGCACTACCTCACGCGTAAAATTTCCGAGTTGGGTTTCGACATACACTCCGCTCGTGTGGCGACATGGGGACACGAGGCGAGGGACGTCTTTTATATCACGAACAAGGATGGCCGGAAGCTCAATGAGGCTGAATTGGAAAGCCTCGGGCAAGCGCTGGTAAATTAAATTCTCTACTTCCCGATGCAAAACTCGGAGAATATCCTGTCGAGCAGGTCTTCGCTTGCGCTTTCGCCTGTAATCAACCCAAGTCTGTTTCGAGCGGCAATCAAATCGACACTGAGCAGGTCTATAGGTTCGGCGCATTTGAGTGTCTCAAGCGCCTGGTCAAGGCTCTCGGAGGCTGAGATAAGTGAGCGCTGGTGACGAGCATTGCTTACCAGCACACTCTCGCCCGCTGCTGCCGATGAGACGGCAGTATCAGCGATCCTGGCTTCCAGCTCGTCTATACCCTGACCTGTCGCCGCGCTTGTCATTACGACAGGCATACTGCTGTCAATAGAAATTTCACCCTCAGGAACGAGATCGACTTTGTTGACTACGATTATCGCAGGTTTGCCCTCGCACTCTTTGGGGAGAGTGGCGCGAAGATCGCCTGTTGCGTCCAGGACCAGCAGGACCAGGTCGGCCGACTGTATCGACTCCCTTGTCCGCTCGACGCCTATCTTCTCCACCGGGTCGTCCGTCGCTCGCAGGCCCGCTGTGTCCATAGCGACAATTGGGATGCCGTTAATTTCAAGGCTCTCCTCTATCACGTCACGCGTGGTACCCGGAATTGGGGTCACAATCGCCCTGGCGTGCCTCAGCAGTGCATTGAGCAGGCTCGACTTGCCGACATTGACCTGTCCGGCGATCACCAGTCGCAGACCCTCTCTATAGACCCGCCCTCTGCCGAACGACTTTAGCAGATCGTTAACATCGTCCCGCGAGCCTTCGAGTTCAGCCTTTATCCAGTCCGGCTCGGGCTCAGAAACGTCATCCGGGAAATCTATTGCGGCCTCTATGGCAGCGATCACTCCCAAGATGCGGGCGTTGATCTCCCCCACCCGCTTCGAGAGTGCGCCGTCAAGCTGGCGCAGCGCGACTTTTCGCGCATCATCCGTCTGGGCGCGTATGAGGTCATTGACCGCTTCGGCCTGAGCTAGGTCTATCTTGCCGTTTAGGAACGCCCGCTTAGTAAACTCGCCCGGCTCAGCAAGACGAGAACCCGCGTCGAGCGCAGCAGACAATGCACGCCTTAAAACCGCGATCCCGCCGTGGCAGGATATCTCGACGACATCCTCACCAGTGTAACTTGCAGGAGAGCGGAAGATCGTCAGGACTACATCATCTATTGCGCTGCCGGTCTTGGGGTCGATCAGAGTGCCGTGGTGGGCGGTATGTGTGGGCAGTTTCGCTATATCTTTATCACCGCAGGTAAATAAACGTGATGCGGCGCTGAGCGCTTTGGGGCCGCTTATCCTTATCACTCCTATGCCTGCGGACCCGACAGGAGTAGCTATTGCGGCGATAGTATCAATTGAGTTCATAATGGTTGACAGTTGACGGTTGACGGTTATTTCAACTGATAACCGTCAACCGTCAACCGATCACTTTTTCGGTGATATCACAACGTGGCGATAGTCGCCTTCGCCCTCGCTGTAAGTATATACATCCGGGTCTTCGGCCAGAGTCATATGCACGATCCTGCGGTCTCGGGGGTTCTGAGGGTCCAACACAGCTTCTCTGCCCTCGGCCCTTACGGCATCGGCATATTCGTGCGCCTTGGCCTCGATAATCTCCTGATGGCGTGCGCGGTAGTTCTCGGCATCCAATATCAAGCGGCGGCGAGTATCGGAATACTTGGCAACCGCAAGGCCGACGATATACTGCAGCGCATCAAGAGTCTGACCGTGCTTGCCTATGAGGATCGCAACGTCGTCACCGGCGATGTTTACCACAACCTCTTCAGCATCCGCAGACTTCAAAACAGGCTTGGCATTGACTTCCATTGCTTTAAGCACATCACCGACTATGCGCAGTGTTTCATCTACAAAGACATCGCCCTCGCCCGAGAAGCCGGCAGGCTCTTCGTCGGTAACCACTTCCACAGGCACCTCTCTGGCTTCTTCAACAGGCGCCGCGCTTGGCACATAGCCCTCTTTCACCCACGCTTTAACCGTGGTCGGCATCTGACCCAGGCCCAGGAAACCCTTGGTGCCCTCCTCGACTATTTCATACTCAACGCCGTCGGCGCTCACGCCCAACTGCTGGGCGGCTGTTGCCACGGCCTCTTCTATTGTTCTTCCACTAGCCTCAACTGTATTCAATTGACGCCTCCATTAAGTTATAGGTTTTGGGTATTGGGTGCTGGGTGATGGGCTGACACTGTCCAACATACACTCAGTGCTCAAGTAACCCATTCAAATCATCTTCGTCGTCTGCGCCTGGAGCGCGAGGCTCTGTCCGTATCGGTCGGCTCAGTCGGAGCAGGCGCACCGGGCGCTGCTGCTCCGGCGGCAGGCGGCTCGGGAGCGCGCATGATCAAATACTGCTGCCCGGTCTGAAGTATGTTCAGCACCAGCCAGTAAAGCAAGAACGCAGACGGATAGCCCGCGAAGATAAACGCAAACATCAGCGGCATCATTATCGACATCATCTTCTGCTGCTCGGCCTGCGTGGGGTCTACAGCAGACATCTTGGTCGATATATACATGCTGATCAGATAGAGCACTACCAGTATCAGGTCCGCTTCTGCCAGATTTCCGGCGGTAAACCATACCTTGCCACCCACCGGGCCGATAGGCAGAGTTTGCCCCCAAAGGTGCGATATGCCGCTGCCTATCCACAGGAAAGACGCCTTCTCAAACTGGAACTTGTAAGCGTTTATCATATAAAAGAGCATCATCAGGATCGGCATCTGCACCAACAGCGGCAGACAACTCGCAAAGGGATTGACCCCATGCTCTTTATACAGGTCCATCGTCTTCTCGCCGATGGCCTTCTGATCGCCCTTATACTTTTCCTGAAGCTGCTTCACCAGAGGCGCTATCCTCTGCATCTCTTTCATGCTCTTGAACTGAGCCTTGGTTAGAGGTGTAATCAGGATTTTTATGATAATCGTAATTAGGATAATTGCAATCCCATAGCTGTAGTCAGGATTGGAACCTGTGAGCTTTACAAAAGAATCGATGATTTTGTATAGAATGCCTTTCGAATTCTGTTTATCAAGTTCACTGGCGAACTTAAGCCGCATCTTCTTAGCATCGGCAACAATATCAAGAACCTGCCGAGCTTCAGAATCTTCCATATCATTGAGCAGTTCCGACTTAGGCCGGTCATAATTGTTGATCAGCCTCTTAAAGGTTTCTACGGAAGTGTTCAGATTAAAGGTTTTCGTCCGCTTGTCGGCTGTCCCATAGATCAGGGCTGTCTCATAAAGCGCCTTTGCGCCCTCCGGCATGCCGGAGTATTTCTTGTTATTAGCTATATCATTGAGATATTTGATTGCCTGCTGGTAGTTATCGTTCTTATCGGAAGTACGCGTGGATTTCTCGGCGGCTGCAACGGCTTTGTCTGCCTTGGCGAAGAGTACATCTGCCTTGGAAGCAAAGCTGAAAGTTGCAGCGCTCAAAGAAATCAAGAGGATAAATATAAGTGCAAGTGATGTCTTGGGAAGTCTCATAGTAAGTAACTGGACAGGCGGATCGGTTATTTGACCGGATCATAGCCCCCTTCAGCCCAGGGGTGACAGCGACATATTCTGCAGATTCCCATCCAGATGCCCTTAAGGCAGCCGTATTTCTCTATCGCCTGTGCCGCATACTCGGAACAGGTCGGCAAATATCTGCAGGTCCGCGGCCAAAATCGTCTCGAAGCCTGTTGGTAAACACCTCTTATAAGCAGTAGGATAATCTTTCGAATCACTTCAGGATGCCCAGCTTTCGAAAAAGCCTATCGACGGACACTTCAAACTCGGCCAGCGTCGCCCCCGCGGCCCTTCGACGCCCCACAATCACGACATCATACCCGTCGGCGATATCAGTAAGCATCAGCCTGACGGCCTCCCTCAGAAGCCTCTTTATGCGGTTGCGATCGACAGAACCACCGAGCTTCTTGCTTACGGAAAAACCCACGCGGGTTATCCGCTCGTTATTGGCAAGTGCGTACACTACAATGAGGTCCGTTGCAGCGGACCTCCCTTTTGAATACACCTTTGCAAACTGCGACCTTCGCCGCAGCCGCCACGCCGAGGGTAACATTATTCTGCCTCGCCGCCAACGGCGACCGCGCGCCCTATGCTAAAGGGCGCGCCATCACACATCATTAAACAGTAAGTTCCCAGCGGCCTTTTGCGCGCCTTGATTTTAATACCCTTCGTCCATTGCGCGAAGACATGCGTGACATAAAACCATGTTCACGCTTGCGCGCCCGGCATTTGGGTTGGTATGTGCGTTTCATTCGTTTACTATACCCCCTAGCTTGAGCAATTATATCATACCGCTCAACTATCTTACAAGCGAGGCAATTGCGATGAGATCAAACCCAGCGATTTTCCTGCTCGACCGCTCCTCAATTAAGCGGGAAGGCAATAAAATCGCGGCCAAATTTTCTATATCGCAACAATCTCCAAGCAGGTCAAACCTTAAACCTAATATACATCACGTCGCCGTCCTGAACGACATAGTCTTTTCCCTGAAGCGCCACTATGCCTTTCTGCTTTGCAGCGTCCCAGCCACCGGCTGCTTTTACGTCCTCAAAATTGGCTATCTCAGCGCGGATAAAGCCTCGCGCGATGTCCGAGTGGATTGTCCCGGCGGCATCGACTGCCCTGTCGCCCGCGTGGATCGTCCAGGCGCGCACCTCCGGCTCACCGGCGGTAAGAAATGATATAAGACCCAGAGCCTTGTAACAAGCCCGTATCAGCACGTTTCTGGCAGGCTCCTCAATACCCATGGACTGCAAAAACTCTGCTTCTTCCTCGTCAGAAAGCTGAGATACCTCCATCTCGACCTGTGCGCACAGCTCGATCACCGGCACTCCCGACTCTTCGCAGGCCTTTCGGAATGCAAGTATCTGCTCATCCGCAGAGCCGATACGGTCTTCTGCAATGTTCAACACCGCAATCATTCGCTTCAGGGTCAGAAAGTCATAGCCGCGGATGGTCTTCTCTTCCTCTGGCGTAAACTCCAGAGTCTTGAGAGAGTTCCCCTCCTCCAGCGCAGCCTTGATGCGCTCCAGCAGTTCCATCTCAGTAGCCGCGGGTGTCAAAGTGCCCTTCTTGACCCCATGAAGCTGCTTTTCTACACGCGAAATGCGGTTTTCAACAAGCTGCAGATCGGCAATCATCAGCTCGTCCTGCAGGTTTTGAAGGTCTGCCACAGGCGTCGCCTGCTCGCCTGCTGATCCCGCAAAGCCCCGGACCACATGCACCAGCGCATCCACCTGCCGCACGTCCGAAAAGAAATCAGAGCCGAACCTGGTCTTACCCTGGTCGGTCGATATCTTAGCAGCGCCGTCGATAAACTCAATGCTGGCGTATGTTATCTTTTTGGGATGATATTCCTCGACGAAATAATCTACACGGCTGTCCGGAACGCTCACCACACCGATATTGGGTTTGGCTGACTGGCCGTAGCTCTCCTCAATTTTAACAGTGCCCCTTGTCAGGGCCTTAAATAAAGTGGTCTTGCCGGACGACGGCAACCCCACGATTCCAACTCTCATTGCATCACCTGAATCCGTATTGTCGCCCCATTGTATCACATCCAAGGCTCAATACGCCAAACCGGGCGATCTCCTACAATATCGCGTAAACCATGGTCACGGACGCGGATACTGTCAGTTCGCCGGGTATGATCGGGGTCGGAGCGGCCTCGGACTTGGTCAGACCCGCCAGCATGGGCCTGGGGGCGTAACCTCCCGCCTCGGACATAGAGACAAGCCTGCCCAGCTTCACACCAGCCGCATCAGCCATTGCCTGCGCCTTGGATTTTGCCTGAGCTATCGCCTTGACCAGAGCCTGGCCGCGAAGCGTAGTATCGTTCTCTATGGAAAAATCTACGCCCTGAACGTTGTTCGCACCCGCCTTGACACCTATATCAATTATCGAGCCAACGCGAGCCAAATTCCTGATTGTGAGGCGAATCTGGTTGGACACGCCGTATCCCACAGTAACAGGAGGTGACTTTTTGTAGTCCATTATCGGGTTGACGGAGTAATTGGTGGTCTCGATATCGCTCTTGGCGATTCCCGCTTTCATGACAGCGGCGATGACTGAGTTCGTTATCCCGGCGTTATCCTTGGCGGCTTTTGCGGCATCATCGGACTGGGTATTCACCCCAAGTGTCACGTAAGCGATATCCGGCTGAGCTTTGACTTCACCCGATCCGGTTACCATTATGCCTGTGGTCTCTGCATCCGCCGCCGCTGCAATTGCAGGCAACAGCAACAAAGTTACAACGATAGAAAAGCAAATGCGGTACATAAAAACACCTCCGAGTAATTTGCTGGTTTGCCGCTATTATACCCGGAGGCGCGTAAAACTCATCCTATATGTTATCGAGTGCCGAACCTGGACTTATTAAATTTTACTATAAAGCCCAATTTCTCTTCATCCCAGAGCGTGTTCGCCAGGAAATGCTTGCCCGCTGAGTCCTGATCGTATACCTCGACGATTACCCTCTGACGGAACTTCTCAAGTATGATCTGTGCTGCCATTCTCGCGGCGTAGTCTATCTCATCGGCGCTTACACCCTGACCCACAATAATCTCAAAGTGTTCCTGATCGACAAAACGGGCAGAGTCAATAGCCGTGCCGTAGGACTTGCTCTTTGCAAAACTAAGCGCAAATTTGGCGTGAGCGGCATCATCATAAGTGCCCTTGCCCCTGTAACCCGGTTGCCCGCCATACTCCTGCGGAGGCGTCCCGCCTCTTGAAGATGTCCATATGAGAACAACAGTCATCAGCAAGACGGCTATCAAACTGGCAATCCAGAGTTTGTTGTTATCGGATATACGCTGAAGAGGGCCGGCGCTCTGCCGCTCGTCGTTTGGGTCGATCTCGACCGCCCAGCCTTCTTGTCGCTTGCGACGCTTGAGTCCCAGCATGACCACACCACGCCTCCCGGAATAGAAGTTAGAAGTAAAATGAAACCGTCAATGCAACATTATACCAGAGTTAATACGAATTTTGCGACCCGAACAGTTCCTATGTTCATATTGGCGGATTCGGAGGCTATCATGAGGGTAGAAGCAGTCCCCTGCGCTGCTTCGCAGAGGACTGCATTATTTCAAACTCAAATATGTCTGCTACTCAGTAACACGCATAGCAGTATGAGTTCCGTCTTTGTTCACCCATGTCAGTGTATTGCCGCTAATTGTAATCGTCACAATGCCTGCATCCGAAAAGCCCCAGTCACCGGAAGTATCTGTTATCACTGTCGCGCTGATTACACCCGTAGCCGGATTCCATGAATATGTGCCGCGCTCCATTCCGTCTCCGCAGCTATACTCAACAGCAGTATGATGCTCAGCCATAAGGTATGTTCCATCCGCAAGAAAAACGAGCAGAACATCGTTATTAGAATCTGCTGAAATCCATGCGCCAACCAGTGGCTTTGAGGAGTCAGAGGCCACTTTTGTAAGCTTATCAATATCTCCCTGTATTGTCAGCACATTTCCACTGATTGCAGCCGTGCTCGAAAAGCCGCCGTCAAATCCCCAATCACCATTTGTGTTCACACTAGACGCACTGCCGGTAAATGCACTGGTTTTGGGGTCCCATGTATATGAGCCGATCTCCATTCCAGTATGGCCACCGCCATCACTCGCGCCTTCCTCGATGCCAATGTAGCGACTGCTGTCAAGGAACGTAATGGCCAGTATATGCGATCCATCACGATACAGCCAAGTTCCCACGAGAAGCTTAGCAAGATTGTCAGAAAGATGATCCTCCGCGTCAGCTTCAGAGACCAGTGCCGTCTTGGTGCTGTCAAGAGCCTTGACTATACTCAACAAACCATCACTACTGAGCGACTGTATATTAGTCATTGATTGGTCAGCAGCCTTATCAAGCACACCACTCGAGAAAGACATTTTATCGTTGGTCCCGCTGTTGTTGAGCGTCATGAGAAGCCTGACAATCTTTACAACTTCCGGAGTAGATGCATTAGCGCCGGTTTCATCAACAAGGTCCACAGGAGTTATAACCGACTGGCCCTGTGCCTCACCAAGGGCCAACTTGCCGCCGATTGAGAAGCGAACAGACTTACCGACTTCATATGTAAAGGATCCATCAGCGTTTGTAACACCCGTTATGCTGCCTGACTCATAAGTAAGCCCCGCCACAGGAGCATCGATAAACTGTCCGGTGGCTGTAGTCGTTGCGGCAGTCACATTTGGAGTGGATGAGCCTCCCCCACCGCAGCCAAGCAGGCATAGGCATAGGACTAAACAAGAGATTATCATGATCAAGATTCGCATTTCTGTCACTATTCGTTGCATATTGATATCCTCCCGGTCTATTTATTTGACCACTCATGCACAATTGAGCAGCGTATGGCAAGATATCATGACAGAGCTTGTTTGTCAAACAATCTGAAGCAATTTCCGCAGATTTTGAACAACATTTAAGCTGCATGTAATAGCTGCATCATCATGTCGTGTTTATGGTCATAAACTTACGGGAGGAAATTTCAGCAGTGTTTATACTTCGCGGGCGTATGCCCCGAAGCTTGCGCAATGTAATTCATATACTCCGGGAATGGCGCTAGTCATATAACCTCGAAATCCAAATCAATCGTAATTTCTGCAGCTTGCACTATACGACGCAGGTGAAGAGCCGCGGTAACTTACCGTTGAGCTATCTTATTACTCAGCCGTTCCCACTACATATAACTAACCCCTCCCAAAGTGTCCGAAGGGACACTTCGTGTATTGTAGCCGTGACTTCAGTCGCACGGCTTCAATACACCCTCTCTAAGCCTAACCCATTCGTTGCTTCGTGCAGCAATCAATCTAGTACAGCCTATCAATTTTGAGCTACCTCGCTGCCGAAGCCGCCGGACCAGCGATACTTTCCGTGTTTGGCAATGAAAGCTGGAAATGGGACTCAAGTCCCTGATACGCAGATCCGGGATTCAAATCCCGGACCATCAGTATAGTTGGTTGATATAGCTTGTTTTATGCTGCGGGAACGGCGCATACATCTCAAGTTATCATATCCACACTGCCGTAAGTTCCCGCAGCACGCCCAACCCCATCGTCCATTCACAACCTGTGAACAACATTTAATCAAAATACCATGGTCCGTTAACCACATTTTGGCCGAGTTGTCGTCTTATAATTATAGGAGTGAATGCTTCGCGGACATATGTCCCGAAGCTCCGTGCAGCCGCTTCGGAGCATACGCTCGCGAAGCATCATTGCAAGAGGAAGGAATTACAGATATAAAAAAACAGCCAAAACGAACTCCCCACGCTCAAAAACCCGAATTTCACGCTCAGTTCGTTTTGGCAACAATGTAGAATTCAGCACTATCACTGCTACCCCACTCAAGGGAAACACGAGAGGCTTATGATACCAGGCTCTTAACTTTGAGGAGCTTTTTGGCAGACTCCGCAATCTTATCCGCAGTCAGGCCGAGCATTTCATAGAGTCTGCCGTTCGTGTCGTGCTCGATAAAGGCATCCGGCACGCCGATCCTGTGGACAGTATTTAGCGGGTATCCTTTAGACGAGGCAAGCTCGAGTATAGCCGAGCCGAACCCACCGACTACCGTGTTGTCCTCTATCACCAAGACAGGCAGCCCGCGCTTTAACACGCTCAGTATCAACTGCTCATCGAGAGGCTTCACAAACCGTGCGTTGATAACCTCAACGCTCAGTCCTTGCTCATCAAGAATCCTGGCGGCTTCGAGTGACGGGTAGACAGTCTCCCCGACAGCTATTATCGCCAGGTCGTCACCATCGGTAAGCTTCTCGCCCTTGCCTATCGCCAGAATTTGGGGCTCACCCGGTTCAAAGGCGCAGGGACCGCTGCCGCGGGGGTATCGCACTGCCATTGGGCCGTCGTGAGTCAGAGCCGTAGCCACAAGGTCGCGCAGTTCCATCGTGTCCTTGGGCGCCGCCACAACCATATGCGGGATTTGCCTGAGAAATGACAGGTCGAATACGCCGTGATGGGTCGGGCCGTCCTCGCCGACCAGGCCCGCTCTGTCTATCGCGAAGGTGACCGGCAGGTTCTGCAGGCAGACATCGTGTATAACCTGATCATAGGCTCTCTGGAGAAATGTGGAGTATAAGGCCACCACCGGATGCAATCCGCCCGCCGCAAGCCCCGCCGCAAATGTGACCGCATGCTCCTCAGCGATGCCTACGTCAAAAAATCTGTCAGGGTAGGCGTCGGCGAACCTGGCAAGGCCGGTACCGTCGGGCATAGCGGCAGTGATCGCTACTATTCTCTCGTCCCGCTTTGCCATCTCGATCAGGGTCTCGGAGAAGACCTTGGTATAACTTGTATTGCCTGTGGCGCGCTCGATATTGCCGTCCGCCACGTCAAAACCTGAGATGCCGTGGAAGATGCGGGCATTGTTTTCGGCAAACTCATAGCCCTTGCCCTTTTGAGTGACCACATGGATCAGAAGCGGGCCCTTAATGCGTTTGGCGTTCTCGAAAACATCCATCAGGACCTCTGTATTGTGGCCATCTATGGGACCAAGGTATGTAAACCCGAGTTCCTCAAAGACCACACCTGTCTTGGAGCCGAGAAGACGGGTCACGCCATGACTGAGACCCTCGGCTGTGCGGGTAAGTGTCTTGCCTGCGGGCATCTTGCCTACAACTTCCTTGGCGCGTGTCTCAACTCTCTTATAAAGTTCGGCCATTCTCAGTTTGCTCAGATGAAGCGCCATCGCCCCGACGTTCTCGGCAATTGACATCTTGTTGTCGTTAAGCACGACTATCACATCGGTCTTGAGCTGCTCGGCATTGTTCATGCCCTCGAGCGCAAGGCCGCCGGTTATTGCTCCGTCGCCTGTGATTGCGATCACGTGCTCCTTGCCGCCGCGCAGGTCGCGCGCCTTGGCGAGGCCCAGCGCCGCCGATATGGACGTGCTGGCGTGGCCTGCGCCCATGGGGTCATACTCACTCTCATCGCGCTTGGTAAAGCCGGAGAGCCCCCCACCCTGGCGCAGAGTCGAGAAAGACTCACGGCGGCCGGTGAGAAGCTTGTGAGCGTATGATTGATGGCTGACATCCCAGATCATTTTGTCGTCGGGAGAGTTAAAGACGCTGTGGAGAGCAATCGTAAGCTCGACTACGCCCAGGTTGGACGCAAGGTGACCGCCGGTCTTGGAGACCGTGTCGATTATAGTAGCCCTGATCTCATCGGCGAGCTGTTTTCGCTGTATATCGCTGAGCCCTTTGAGATCAGCCGGGGTATTTATCTTGTTAAGTACCGAAAAATGCTTATCCATGTTAACTGCCTAAAATTCTTCTCACTACTTCCAGATCGGAGGGCTTATCCACGTCCTCGCCGATCTCGGGATATGCGCTCACAACCGCGGCTACCTTTGCGTCAAGCATCCGCGACACCGCTCTTTCGAGCATGGATATTCTCAACACCTGCGGGATGATCTGCGCTATTATTACTCTCAGCAGGACGCTCAGCCCGATCATTCGAGCAAGCCCAATAACGTGTTTTCTAGCTGAATACGCTTTGGCAATGGCGTCCCAACTGTGCTCAAAGAAGCTGCGGCTTGCGAGCATAAGGTTGCCGCCCGTAAATACGCCGTCGCCGGTCTTCAGATATGTCCGATGAAGCTCAGGGTAGTGTTTGACACAGTGCGCCTTCGGAATGATCGGAAATGCGAAATCTACATCAAGCCGGACTGCGCGCTCAAGAAAATCTTCTATGGCCTCTGGCGTGATAAGCGGGATATCCGAGCTAACTATAAGCACATTGCCGTCCGATTTGAGAGCGTCGATGCCCAGTTTGATGTTGCTTACCAGGCTATCACCGGGTTCGATAACCATATCCGGACCATCGGCGCTGACATCACCTACCGCCGCTATCCTGCCGATTGACGGTGAAGCTCTGAGGGCATCTACAACCCAGCCGAGCATGCTCTTGCCGCCTATATCGACCATAGCACGGCTTTTGGACGGCTCTGTCGGGTTCAAATCCGCACCAGCGGGCGCTCCGGCCAATATTATTGCATCTATTTTACTCATTGTATTAACCAATCAGGGAAGACTTATCCCTGCAGACTGTGCAGGTCAAGAACACCTGCGCAAACTCGCCCATCAGGCTCAAAGTCGCCTGTTGCGCCATCTCGTGAGTTCCAAACACTCCAAACACTGCCGAGCCGGAACCCGAGAGCATGGCTCTCTGTGCGCCTGCTTCCATCAATCTGGATTTTGCCAGTCTGACCTCATCAAAGGCAGCGGACACTACCGGATCGAAATCATTGCACATACTCGCTATCAGGCTATCTCGATCAGAGTCGCGGACCGCATCTTCGGCTCTCTGGCTCACCGACTCACACCTGCCTGACGATGACTTGTCCAACTCGCCATATGCCCAGGCAGTTGAGACCCCAACATCGGGTTTGATCACAACCAGATACATCTGCAGCACGTCAGGCAGCGGATCAATTATCTCTCCCCTGCCGCGCATGCGCACAGTCCCACCGTATATAAAAAGCGGCGCATCCGAACCTGCCGCCGCTGCAATATCCGCAAGCTCTTTTGCCGAAAGGCCGCAGTCATATAATCGGTTAAGACCCGCGACTGCTGCAGCCGCATTCCCGCTACCGCCGCCGAGTCCCGCCTGCATAGGTATACGCTTTCTCAGCATGCATTCGACTCCAGCATGGAGACCTGCCCGATTAAAAAACTCTTCGCAGGCTCGGTATATTATGTTACCGGGTCCCTCAGGCACACCATCAATATCACATGTGACTGTAATCACGCCAGGCTCGGCTTTGGTCATTACCAGATCGTCGGTGATGTCTATTGTCTGGACGATGCTGTCGATCTCGTGATAGCCGTCCGGGCGTCTATCCGACACCTCAAGCGTGAAGTTCACTTTTGCATATGAGACCAGCTCGACTTTGTTCAATATCTCACCCGTAAGAAAGGCGACCGACTGATCGGACGCCCTTGGGTAGTTTATCAGTGCCAGCCTGTTATGTCAAATGGGTGGACAAGGGAGGGTGTATGTCAAATTTGCGGAAAAGAGTTGTTTCGGGAGACCCTTCTCCCGAAACGCCCCTGGTGCAGCAAGGTATCGGGACAGGGGTGTCCCGATACAACGGGGTTTATTCCGTAGATATGAC
>JBDKUO010000041.1 GCA_039679645.1 Armatimonadota bacterium | reverse complement strand
GGCTATGTTCCTTGATTCAGTCGAGATGGGTGAGGAGCACAAGGTCTGGTGGATGTATGTGAACCACTTCATCGGCTCACCGTTCTATGTCTACGCCTATTCATTCGGCGAACTGCTCGTCCTGGCGATCTATTCCATGTATCTCGAGCAGGGCGAGGCCTTCGTTCCCAAGTTCATCTCCCTGCTAGAGACGGGCGGCTCATGCTCGCCTGAAGAACTGCTCGGTCGAGTCGGTATCGACATCAAGAGCCCCGAGTTCTGGCGCGGAGGCATGAAAGTAATGGAACAGCTCATCGCCGACTTTGAGAGCTTACATGCTCAGTGGAAGACTAAAAAGCTTAGCTGCTGATTTCAGGTTATGTCATTCCGAACGCAGTGAGGAATCTGCTTTTTACAACATGATCGTCCGGGGCATTCCTGCCCCGGACGAAACTTAATTATCTAGCACAACGGGTCAAGAATCGCGATAGCTCTCTTTATATCTTCTATTTGTTTATCACCGCTTATCTCACGCTCAATTGTGATCGGGCCGGTGTATCCGAGGGATTTCAACTTGGGCACTAAGACCGGGAAGTTGACACGTCCTTCGCCGAGCGCTTTTTCAGGGCCGAGGCTGTCGGGCTCGGTCGGATAGTCCCCGTCCTTCGCATGAACACCCTTCACATATGGTCCGATGATATCCAGCGCGTCAACAGGGTTGGCCTTGCCATACATTAACAGATTGGCTGGGTCGAGGTTTACACCCAGATTGTCTGTTCCGATATCTTTCATCACCCGAAGCACTGTGATAGGAGTCTCTTGGCCGGTCTCAAAGTAAAAGCCGATGCCCAGTTCTTTGCATCGATTTGCAACTTTTGAAAGGGCATCAACAGTTCCCGCATAAAGCGCGTCCTTTGGGTTTTCCGGGATGAAACCCGCATGTGTGGTTATTGACGCAATCCCGAGTCCGGCTGCAAATTCAGCTCCTGCAATCAGGTCCGCAACACGCGTATCCCGATACTCTGGCGGAACCAGACCAATGGTGGATGGTCCCTCGGTAAAATTCCAGCGTGCAGGGCCTGAGTAGCCTGTCCATAGAGTAGATATCTCTACACCATACTCTTTTCGCGCCAGATCGACTGCCTTTGAATTATCTGTGGTATACTTTTCCGGGCCCCAACACGCCATTTGAGTGCTTTGGAGTCCGAAGTCCTTAACTCTTTTGAGCTCACCGGCAACATCCGGGCGCAAGGAAGTCATTACGCCTATTTTGAGTTTGTCTGCCATTTCTGCATTTCTCCCTTTTATCGTCCAAATTGGGTCATGCAACACTTCTGCGCTAAAACTCAATCTCCTTCGCCGGGAACAAGCAGGCGCAGGATTTAAGTAGATAATTTGGAGGACAAGGTTATTGAATACGTCTGTTAATGCAAGGATAGTGATGGTGGTCATTCTCTTTGGTTTGGTCTGGATAATCGCATACGAAAATTTGCGAACCCTCTGCCTCATAATTCTCAGAAAAAAATATAGCCGTCTAACAAGAGCTTTATGGCTTTTCGCGGCTTTGGCGGTTGTTTTTTGTGTGATCGATGCATTTTGCATAGAGCCGAACTGGGTGCAGGTAACCCACCATACCATCAATACAAAAAAGCTTCCATCAGGAGCAAAGCTTCGGATCGTTCAACTGTCCGATTTCCACATGACCAGCTTCAACGGGCGCGTGCGAAGCATGATTAACTTGACGTCAGCCGGCAAGCCGGACATAATAGTCCTGACAGGCGACTACCTGAACAGAAAAGATCCTGCTGGTTTTGCCGAGCTTACTCGTGTGGGCAGAGAGCTTTCAACAATCGCTCCCACCTATGCTGTTGAAGGGAACTGGGACAATTATAAGCATATTAAGGCTCTTGAAGACGGTGGAGTGAAGTCCATTACGGGATGGGAGGTCATCCCGACTCGAAAAGGCGGCAAGGTGGCGTTGGGACACCTGTGGTGGTCTATGCCGATGGCTGCGGTTTATGTGCCTCCTGACGTTGAGCCGCTTTATAAAGTGCTGCTCTGTCACAAACCTGATACGTTCGATTCGGCTGCAAGCAAAGGTATCGACCTGATGCTCTCAGGCCATACGCACGGCGGCCAGGTAAGGCTGCCCATATTCGGTGCGCTCTTACCGGACCGCGACATGATAGGCAAATATCAGGCCGGGCTATACAAAATCGGCAAGAGCATGTTATATGTAAATCGTGGGATGGGAATGGAATCGTCAGCGCCGCAAGTGAGGTTCTACTGTCGACCCGAAATCAGCGTGATTGATTTAGTATCTAGTAATTGAACTGAACGTTGACGGGTATGGGCTCTTCACTCTCCACCCTCAACTCTCAGCTTGTAAGGAGATAGTATGCTTCGAGCATTTTGGACATGGGACCCGGTATCGTGCATCACGAGCAATGCCTGTTGCGAACCATGGGCATACAGGGACAATAAATGGTTCTTTGACAAGAGCGTTTGGCAGAGAATGCTGCGCACGATGGCTGAGTGCGGATTTGATGCGCTGATACTTGCAAATACGCATCCGTTTCCATTCATGATCGATCTTTCCGCGGATTATCCCGAGTCCGCAGTGCTGGATGAGGCGGGGCTTGCGAGATATCAAGGCATGCACCACTGGATATTTGAAAATGCTCTGGACTATGACATTGCCCCTTACCTGTTCTTCTCTGCCGATCGTTTCCCGGACAAGTTCGCAGGCGCGCACAAACTGGAGTCAAGCGTTAAACAAGCCCCGGATATCGCGGTCAAATATGCGCACATGTGCGTTCGCACGCTGCTGGAAAACTACCCGGAGCTTTCAGGCCTGTTCGTGTCGGCGGATGGTGCTAACGCCGGATTTGTTGGGCAGACAGTCGTTGACGCGATGGATGCAGTCAGGCCGGACGCTCCGCTCTATCTATGCGTCAACCAGGCTGAACCGGATGCCGCAGTCAATAAAATATCGCGCCGTGGAGATAGGCCTGTTCGCTACTCAGTCAAATATACGGCTGATCACCTGGTGGATGCAAATCCTGACCCATTGTTCACCCGATGGATTGAGGCTGTGGGGGCAGAAAATGTTGCAGCCGAGTTTCGCGTGTCCAATTTTGAGCCGTGGACAAGTTTTTCATTCGACACCGTCGAGGGAGTGCTTGCAAATTTGAACCGAATAAACTGCGGCGGGCTTTCGCTTCTGCCGCTCTCGGTTTGCGACTGGCCGCGCACGTCGGATACATACTTCAAATATCAGTTTCAGCGCGACTTCGTCTGGTACAGAGTATGGGCAGGCAGCAGCGTGCCGCAATTGCTCCGCGAAGGCCAGCCCAAATGGCTCCTGCGAAACAAGCGGATAATCGAAGGTTTCCAAGCCGGATCACGCATACTAGAGCTGTTGAGCCTTTATATCGCGGGAGATAAGACAGATGCCTGGCGGCCTCAGTTCTGCTGCGTATTTGACCATTATTTACATAAGCTCCATCTGCTTTCAATCGAGGACATGCTCCATATAGACGATGCCCCGATCTTTTCCGGCAGGGACTGGTGGACGGAGGTGACGGGCGATAAGGTCGTTCACCCTGCGGAGTACGTCAAGTCCGGCACCCCCGAAGACGCATATGGTCCGGATGAGTTGATTGAAGAGCTTGCCGATTTGTCCGAGCAGGCAATCGCATCAGGTGAGAAGGGGATGCGCAACAATTCGGGCGAGAAGGAGATTCCGGGTCTGACACGAGACGCTTTTTGCATGGGCAGACTGGGCGAGTTTTATGTCGAACGTCTGAAAGCCGCTCTGGCTCATGCGCGAGGTGAAGACACTGAGGCGCTCGAACATATGAACCGAGCCATCGGTCTTTATCGTGAGATCAGAGGGGTCGATTCGTCCCACAGGGACGATTTTATGATTGTTGTCGGTCGAGACTGTGTGCGGATGAGTTGGACAGCGGTCGTAAAAGCTCTCGAAGCCGAATACGCGGACGCATCGGCTGGCGACTACAAATCAGGCAGCCATTATCCCATAGGGTGACGGCATGCTTTATTGCAGCGCAGGACGGGTGTATAATTACTTTTGATCAGCCTGAAATTGCGGAGCATAATGACTCAAAACGTTCAATCCAAAAAGCCCGAGTTCCCGCTGGCGGTGGTCACGATTATCGCAGTCAATGTGATACTGGCCATCATATTCAGCCGCGACTTCGATAACGCCGCGCGCGACTTCGGCCTGATTCCCAATACTTTTAGAGTAGGCAGGCTGATTACATCCTGCTTCCTTCATGACGGTCCCATCCACCTCATCGCTAATATGGCTCTGCTCTACATATTTGGGGCGGATATAGAGCGGGCAATCGGCAGGCTTGAGTTTATCATCTTTTATATCGGCGCATGCCTTGCGTCATCGGTCCTGCATATAGCGATAGTGCTGGCATCATTGGACCCATACTACGCAAGCAGAGCAGTGGTGGGCGCGTCGGGAGCGATTGCAGGTGTAATGGGCCTGTATGCGGTCAGGTTTCACAGGCGCATCTTCAAACTCGACGGCATAGAGGTGTCGGCGCTGTTTTTGATCATGTGCTGGCTGGTGATGCAGCTCGGGCTGGGACTTGTGGCGCTGTATCGTGATGACCTGTTCGGCCTTAGATTGAAATATGTGGCCTATTGGAGTCATCTTGGCGGGTTCACATTCGGTATTGTGACCGCCATGATAGCAAATATGGCTCTACAGGGCGAAAGAGAATATCTGACCAGGAAAGGCCGTCAGGATTACGATGAGGGCAATATGCTCGAAGCCGCCCAGGACTATGACAGCCTCGTAAAGTATGACCCGGACAATGCATTTGCCCACGCTGAGCTTGGCAAGCTCTGGGCCATAATGGAGGAGGAGACACAGTCTCTGCCTTATTATCGCAATGCGATTATGCTATATATCAAGCAGGGCAATGAAGAGGCAGCCATTAGTGTGGCTGCGGAAATGAAGCAGTTTTGGCCGGATGCGCATCTGGAGGCCGGTTGGAGGTTCAGACTGGCATCTTTCCAGGAAGAAAACGGCCAGTATGAACGAGCTATCGCGGCGTTTCATGAGATCGCGCAGCAGGAGCCTGACAGTGCCGAGGCCCAGATGTCGCTGCTGAAGATCGCCCATTTGCAACTGAGTTCGCTGCATGAGTGCGCTGCGTCAATCGCCACCATAAACACATTTTTGGAGCGCTATCCCACCAGCGAATGGCGCAGCTTTGCTGAAAAGACTCTCAGGCAGGCAAAAGACCTTGCATTTCAGAAACGAATGATTTTTCCAGGCGGCGCCGCCGGGTAATAAATCAATTTTGGATACCAAGAGAGAGTGTGTTTGGCTGCTGCCGAATCGACGAAACGAACTGAGCGTGAAATTTTAAGTTTTGAGCGTGAGGCAGTTCGTTTTGGCTGTTTTTTTATATCAGTAATTCTTTCCTCTTGCAAAGACACTTCGCGAGCGTATGCTCCGGAGCGCTTGCACAATGCTTCGGGACTACGTCCGCGAAGCATCCGAAAATTATCCTTCCATAATAACAGTACGGCAACTCAGCCAAAATGTGGTTAACAGACCATGGTATTTCAGTTAAATGTTGTTCACTGATTGTTAATGAGCGCCGGTATTAAGGGTGCTGAGGGTTCGGCGGCTTCGGCAGCGGGGTTGGTGAATAGCGAAAGGCAACGCGTAATTCACTGCTGCACGAAGCAACCAAACCTTGGATGGTTATTTGTTAAGCGGCCAGGGATAGGTATTGTTCTTAACCAGGTTATAATTAGAGTCCAGGTCGGGTTCCAGCAGAAGTATGGCAGCGATGCGGCGGGCTATGTTGGTCACTTCCAGCGCTTCTTCGGGTTTTAATGGACGCTTAAGCAAGTCGAACTCGCGATAGCTGAGCCATTTCTTGATGACTTGATAGCCGCCGATGTGATAGTCCCAGACCCGGGAGGGGATGTTTTTCCAATATGCCTTGCTATTGAGATATACATCAAACGTAGACTCGCCGAAGCCGCATTTATTGCAGACCGTCCTCGATTCGAGCTTGCCTTTGCCGGGCATGGTGACACCATCTTTACCGGCGTGCCCCCAACCTGCCTTAAGAGCCAGGTCTCCGGCGTCCGGGTTCAGAGAGTCTCCGCAAGACGCTGTAAGCACCCCGATATTCTGAAGCTCGGGCATAATCGAGCCTGAAGTAACGCCGGGGACGTCTTTTTCTGTATCCAGCAGTGCTGCAACCTTTGCGCCGAGTTCGGCTGAGGCCAGGAGCATGTCTTTTGAGTTGGGCAGAGGTATTCGAGGCCAGTCCTGGCGGATGCCGTCCGCATTTTCACTGAGGTACAGTGGCGAATAACCTATGGCGAGGACATGCATCCAAATCAGACCGGCTGTTTGAGAATCCGAATCGGGATCAGAAATGCCAAGACTGCCTAGATATGCGCGTGCTTTTGGCGATAAATTCGCTGAAACCCCAACGTTGCCGATATCGCTTGTTTGAAAGAGTCCGGTCTGCGAATTGTTATCTTTATTGGGTGTCAAAGAACTGTCCCAACGAAGCGGCACGAAATAAGCATCGGTATTCAACGCATGTTGAAAGCCAATTGCAGAAGTGCAGTAAAATGGAACTCCTTCTGGCGAGGCTACACCTCGTCGGCGTGTAACAAGTGAGACATTGCCCGTCCAACACTGTGCAGCGTATGCCGGGCGCGGTTCATTCCAGACGGGACGCACTCCAGTATAGTAGCACCATCGTGTGTCCATTGGACGGACGAATATCCGGCAAATGCGATGCGCGTCAAAACCCTCGGTTAGCAAAAGCTTTGTTCTCGCAGCGCAGGCATCGAAACGTGCAGCATTTTGACTTAGGCCGGAACCAAGAGCTACAATATCATCCCAGGGAACATTCGCATCCATATAGGTGCGCATAGTTTGTTCCAAAGCATTGGCGTCAATGCTTATAAGTGAATCCTTGCGGTTCGCAAGTATGCCTAATGATGGGCTGAAACCACATAGGTCAGCTACGCTTAACCATCCACGATAATGCGATGCCACAACCTCTGGCCTAAAGGAGTATAAATTTTCCCGAATTGGCTCGGCGAAACGGTAGTGGGTATTAAGCTCGGCAAAAGCAAGGCTGTTCTTAACATCTTGACGCTTGTTGACTCCCCAAAACTGCCGAAATCGGACTGCAGGGTTTTCAGTCCTAGCACCTTTGCGGACCATCAAGCCAATAGTGGTACCTAAGCGTATACCTTCGCGATTGTACTGCGTTGAAAAGACGCTTGGGTCCGGTTTGCCATCAGGGGTCAGCTTTCCGGTCTCCCGACTATCGCCGTTCATGCTGTCAAACCACAATGAATCAAAACCCTTAAGGAAACGCTGCCGCATGACTACATATGATGCATCACTCAGATAAGAGTAATTAGATATGTAACAAACCACACCTTTCCCAGTGACCTCTGCAATCCTCCTTTCGGCCAAGCGGAAGAAGCGGACATACAAGTCATCCATATTGAACTTCTTAATGCCCCACTCAGAGATCAGACCCTCTTTGTATGGCTCTACAAGACCCTGCTCCTCTTTTGGGCTTGTGCCTGCAAAGGCGTTATACGGCGGATTTCCGAGGATCACCAAAATAGGCTTGTCGCGTTTTACCTCATCTGCGGCGTCACGCTCCTGTTCGAGTTCGGGCCAGAGAAGGCGATCTTTTGGCTCCTGCGGAGGCTCCCAACCGGTGAGGGCATTGGTAAGATATACCCCGGCGCGCTCGGAGCCATCTTCCTTTAGCGGAGCGGATAAGCTCTGAAGGAACAGGCCGAGCTGCATGTGCGCGATAACAAACGGCGCGGGAAGAATCTCGAATCCAAATACGCGACTTGTGGCGGCTTTCTTTATATCGTGGCCTATCAGGGCATCATTGCGCTTGCTTTTAAGAGTCTTTTCTATGCGCTTGAGGACTTCAACCAGATATGCGCCGGTGCCGCAGCAGGGGTCGAGTATATAGACACTCGGATCGGCAAGACCGTCGGCAATTCCCAACTCTTCGCGAAGAACGGTATCGACACGTTCGACCATATACTCGATGATCTCAGGCGGGGTATACCATACGCCCAGATCTTTGCGAAGCTCGGGATCGAACGCCTCAAGGAAAGGCTCATAGAAATATTGGACGGCATGCTCTTCCTGAAAACGATCAAAAAACACGGCGCTGTCCACACGGTTAAGGGTCTCGCCCGCCCATGTCATGATGTCTTCCAACTGAAGCGGCCCGAGCTTTGACGGCGCGGATATCTGCTCAAAAAGGACACGTATCATTGGAACATGCAGTGACCACTGCGCCATACGCCAATCAAAGCGGGCGGATGTGTTATCCTTGTTTTGTTTGCACCACAACACCCAGGCAGAAAAGAGGCCGTAAAAGAGTGTCTGAACCAGGGTCGAACGGAAGAAATGTTCGCCCTTTTCATCCTTGAACTGAAGGCCTAGCGCCTCTTCCAACGCTGCACGAATTGACTTAAGCGCATCCATGTCTTTTGCCGATTCGATCCGCGCCTTGGCGTCACGAGCATATGAGGCAAGAAACCATGCAAGGTCTTTTGGATCGGCAAGAGGGGCATTGCGCTGCATGACGCGCTTGAGATATTCGATGAAGCGTTCACCGTGCCGTTCGGCCACACTCCGCGGGTGGGCTGCTTCACGCCAGAACTGCTCTTGCGAGTCGGCAAGAGTGTAGCGCTCAAGGTTTGTATGAATGCCGTTATCGCCACGCTGGATGAGCAGGAAATCTCTGTAATTGGTAACCAACACGAGGCCATAGCGCTCCACGTAGTCCCTGACCTGTTTGGTCTGCGAAATATGCAGGACGTCATCGGATGTGCCTTTTACCTCGATTGCACCGCGAGAAGGAACCTGATCAAAGACCGTATCGGTATGCTTGCGCAACTGGTCGGATGTGAAAAGGCCGCCATCCGGCAAGCCTGCGCCCTGATTTCGCAAGTTTATTACACAACTAACTTTGGGTTTGAGTGTCTTGCCGATTTCGTTTAAGAGATTTGCGAGCGCGCCATAATGTGAGGTTTCAGCGACATTTGCACCAGTCGCATGCGCAGTGTAGAGCTCTCGGATATAGGTCTCAAATGGATTCATCGACTCCCCCGGCAGCAAACAAGCGCCGATGATGAGTTCGACTTGGAACTGAAAAATCCCTTTGTAAAGATATAGTAATAAAAAAGCCCCTCGCAACAGCAAGGAGCTTTAGTTTACTTAATTTAGGCTACGCCCGGTTCCAGCCTGGGTTTGGTCTCAGGCTTGCGCTCGACTTTCTCATCGACCGGGATGTCGGGTTCCAATGGAGTGGAGGCTGTAGGCGGCTCCTCATGCTTTTCGGCAAGGGTAGCGCCCTCCATCAGGGCCTCGAACTCCTCGCGCTCCAGAGTCTCTTTTTCCAGAAGAACCTTGACTATGGAGTCCATCTTATCACGGTTCTCCATGAGGATATTGCGCGCGCGCTCATAGGCAGCGTCCATGGTGGTTCGGATTTCTTTATCTATGCGCTGAGCAATCTCCTCGCTGTAGTTACGGTCCTCCATGACATCTCTGCCTAGGAACGGATTGCCATGACGCTTGCCGACTGTGAGCGGCCCGATCGTATCGCTCATACCATATTCGCAGACCATGGCGCGGACGGTCTCGGTGGCGCGCTCAAGATCGTTATGCGCGCCGGTGGACATCTCGTCAAAGACGATCTCCTCGGCAACACGTCCGCCAAGCAGACCCGCGACATCGTCCAAAAGCTCGCTCTTGGTGGTCAGATATTTGTCCTCAGCCGGCATCATCATGGTATAGCCGAGAGCCATGCCTCTGGGCAGGATGGAGACCTTATGCACCGGATCGGCATTCGGCAAAAGCTCGCCTACTATCGCATGACCCACTTCATGATAGGCCACCATTTCTTTTTCTTTGTCGCTGATCAGGCGGCTCTTGCGCTCGGGACCGGCTATTACGCGGTCGACGGAGTCCTCGAAATCGGCCATGAATATCTTGGTCTGCTCACGCCTTGCGGCAAGCAGGGCAGCTTCATTGACCAGGTTGGCAAGGTCAGCACCGGAAAAGCCTGGAGTCCTGCGGGCGAGGCTGTTGATATTGACATCATCGGCCAGCGGCTTGCCTTTAATGTGCACGTTGAGAATGGCTTCACGACCTGTGGCGTCGGGGTTGTCGACAACCACGCGGCGGTCGAATCGGCCGGGCCTCAGCAGCGCCGGGTCGAGCACGTCAGGCCGGTTGGTCGCGGCGATCATGATGACGCCCGAGTTCGGGTCGAAACCGTCCATCTCGACCAGGAGCTGGTTTAAGGTCTGCTCGCGCTCGTCATGGCCTCCGCCGAGACCTGCGCCTCGCTGGCGGCCCACTGCGTCGATCTCATCGATAAAGATCAAGCTCGGGCGGTTTGCCTTGGCGGTGTCAAAGAGGTCCCTTACACGGGAAGCGCCCACACCGACGAACATCTCAACGAAGTCCGATCCGCTGATATGGAAGAACGGCACACCGGCCTCGCCTGCAATTGCGCGGGCCAGCAGCGTTTTGCCGCATCCTGGAGGTCCCAGCAGCAGCACGCCCTTGGGAATTTTAGCGCCCAGAGCCTGGAATTTTTTTGCGTTTTTGAGGAACTCGACAACCTCTTCGAGTTCTTGTTTGGCCTCTTCGACCCCGGCTACGTCCTCGAAAGTGACCTTCGGGACATTCTCATTGAGCCGTTTTGCCCGGCTTCGCCCAAACGACATCGCCTGGTTTCCGCCCGCCTGAGCTTGCCTCATAAACAGCATCCACAGCACTACGATGAAGCCCAGCGGCAATATCGTGTATAAAAGAGACATAATGCCGTCGGATATGAATGGCGGTTCATTTTTGAAGTTAACGTTGTATTTCAACAGGTGATCTTGAAACTTGGAACGCTGTTCAGGAGCGCTTGGGTCAAGATCGGTAACATATTTTTTGCCATTTTTTGTCTGATATTCAAACTTGTCCTTATTGAACCTGCCCGTCTTGACTATGCCGTCGGAAACCTGCTTCCAGGCAGTGGAATAGTCGACCGTCTTTGTAGGGGTGAGGGACTGACGTAGCGGATTTCGTCCCATAAGGAGCATGATTATGAGTGCTATGAATACAAATACAGCTATGTTTTTAATGTATCGGTTCACTTACCCGTTTCCTCCAGTGCGTGTCGATTCGCACAACTCGATTATACCATGCCCACTATTCACCCGCAAATCAAATTGGCAAGAGGCAATTGCGATAGACGAATATAGCGTTCTTTTTTACTGCGCAGAATCGCTGCAAATAACTGATATCTCGCTTGTAGCAGTATGCCCTCTACTGCAAATAGTCCTTAAAAGACCGATTCTCAGCT